>NZ_CEYAVF010000026.1:29349-35396 GCF_982785585.1 Reinekea sp.
CAGGCGATAAAACTCCTGATACTGACAGGCCGATTTTTTCCAGCTAAAGCGCTTGGCCATGCCATTGCGCTGCAGTGCTTTCCACTGGGTTTGCTTGTGCTGATAGACATTGAGCATACGCAACACCTCCTCAAGCAAGGCCGCTTCCGACAACTCACTGAACATAAAGCCGGTCGCGCTCTTGAGATTGCGCTCCGACTTGCTCAGGCGGCACACCGAATCCTGCAAGCCGCCTACTTCGCGCACCAGTGGCACCGTGCCATAGCGCAGACTGTAAATTTGGTTTAGGCCACAGGGTTCAAAGATTGACGGCATCAGAAAGGCATCCGAGCCCGCCTCAATGCGATGCGATAAGCCGGCATCATAGCCGTTGACGAAGCGGAAGCGATCGGGGAATTCCGCCTGAATCTGTTCAAGCTGTGCCACCAAGAGCGGATCGCCCGAGCCGAGCATGGCCACCTGGCAATTGTGGTTGGCCATGAGCTCTTTGAAGACCGGAATCAGGTACGTGATACCCTTTTGATCCACAAGGCGGCAGATGGTAGCCAAAAGAGGCACCTTGGCATCGATGCTTAAGCCCATCTCTCGTTGCAATCCGAGCTTACAACGCGCCTTGCCGCCATCGTCCGGCGTGGCAAACTGAGCCAGCAGCCATGGGTCCGTTTCCGGGTTCCACTGATCATAATCGCAGCCATTGAGGATGCCGACAATAGGCCGATGCAGATTGCGGAACTTGAAGTCAATACCATGGCCGCCGATGGGGGTGGTTAACTCTGCGGCATAGCCAGGACTGACGGTGGTTACGCCATCGGCAAAGCCCAGGGCACCCTTGAGCATATTGAGATGACCATTATCTTCGAAATCACTCGGGTTATAAAAGCGTTGGTCAATGCCAACCTGGGCCAGCCATTTCGGATCACAATGCATCTGGTAGGCGCCATTGTGAATCGATAAGACCGAGCGGGTGGCACTGAAGAAGGGATCGTGGCGATAATGCTCCTGTAAAAAGAAGCCTGCCAAGGACGACTGCCAGTCGTTGGCATGAACAATATCGGGCTGCCAGTTTTCCAGTTTACACCAGTCCAGCGCGGCCTTAGTCATCACGGTAAAGCGATAGGGATTGTCATAAAAGGCGTCGTGGCCGTCATCATAGATACCATTGCGGTCGAAGCTTGCCGGGTGATCGATGGCGATAATCGGCAGGTCTTCGTGCTCGCCGTAGCGAGCATCGACCGTTTCGGTATTGAAATAACTGATCTTGGTGCTGAACTGCCGTTTGGGCCACTGCATCCAGATGTCGTTCAAAGACCGGTAGGCGGGCATCACTATCCTGACGTCATGCCCCAATCTCTGCAGTTCTTTCGGTAAGGCGTAGGCGACATCCGCCAACCCGCCGGTCTTAACCAAGCCTTCCACTTCGGAGGCGATAAAAAGGATTTTCATTGTTGTCTCATTCAAACCCGACGCGGGCACCCTTGGGGATGACTACTATGCCGTTGGGGGATACATGGAAGCGTTCTCGATCCATGGCGGCATCTTCACCAATGATGGTGCCCGGTGCTAAGGTCACATTCTTATCGATAATGGCGTTTTTGATGCGACAGTCACGGCCGACATCGGTATTGCCCAGCAAGACGCTGTTTTCGATATGGGCGTGGCTGTGGGCATGGGTGTTGTAGCCCAAGATCGAATGCAACACGCTGCTGCCAGAGACGATCGAGCCGGCGGCGACAATGGAGTCAATCGCCTGGCCCCGGCGCTGGTCTGAGTTATGCACAAACTTAGCCGGCGGTACGGCGGGGTGATAACTGCGCATCGGCCAGTGGCGATTATAGAGATCGATCGGGGGAATAATCTCCAGCAGATCCATATTGGCTTCATAGAGTGAGTCGATGGTGCCCACGTCACGCCAGTAACCGTTGGTGCCTTCCGGTTCGCCGCGGATGGAATTGGAGGAAAAGTCGTATACGTAGACATCTCCGGTAGGGAATAGGGCTGGGATAATGTTATGGCCGAAGTCGTGCAGCGAATCGCGTTCTTCGGCATCGGCTTTGAGGCTCTCGACCAGTTGCTTGGCATCAAAAACGTAGTTGCCCATGGAGGCCAAGACAAAGTCGGGCCGGCCTGGAATGGTCTTGGCATCGCTCGCAGCGGGCTTTTCTTGAAAGCCGACCATGCGAAAATCGGCGTCGACCTCAATCACTCCGAATTGGTCGGATTGTGCCAGGGGCACTGGAATGGCGGCCACCGTCAGTTTGGCGTGGTTAAAGCCACGATGAAATTCAATCATCTGGCGGATATCCATCTTGTAGATGTGATCGCCACCAAAGACACAGACCACTTCCGGATCCAGACCCTCGACTAGATTAATATTTTGATAGATCGCATCGGCCGTACCCTGATACCAGTGCTTACCCATCTGCATTTGCGCGGGAATGGTATCGATAAATCGGTTAGTCAGGCCGCTAATTTGCCAGCGACGGCTCATGTGTTTGTTGAGCGAGTGAGACTTAAATTGGGTTAGGACAAAAATCTGCAATAGGTCGGAGTTAACAAAGTTATTGAGTACAAAGTCGATAATCCGGTAGTTGCCGCCGAAGGGAACCGCGGGTTTGGCACGGACTGACGTCAAGGGCGCCAAGCGGGTACCTTCACCACCGGCCAGAACCATAGAGAGTATTCCTGACATGAGGGATCCTTTTAGTCGTTTTTAGTCGATGATCTAGCTGCAGTGCGCCGCGACCGCTTGTTGTTATTAGCCGAACGCAGTTTGTACTCTAATATTAGACGATCTAAATGACTCTATACCCAGATCAGTCGGATTTATACTGTTTTCACTAAAAAACACCGGTGAATCCCACGGCTCATCTCGGTTGAGGTCATACCAAACCAAGCCATATATAATTATGGCGGCAAACACTAAAAAGATAATAAGACGAATATACATAAGATTCGGGCCAACTCCGCTGAGAAATTTGCGACTTGACCAAGGATACAATTCCCCAGTGCGTATGGATAGTGTCGACTAGGGGTAAACAGAGCCCAAACTGGCGATTCGGGTGCAAAATAGCGAACGAAATTGCCGAACCGGTGAGCGCTTCTGGTATTATATCGACTCAACCTGTAGTGCAACCTTAGGAGTCTCGCTAATGCCCCGTTGTCATAAACCGGCTTTGATATTGGCAATCTCTGTTGCTTGTCTGGGATTGGTTCAGGCAGAGAGCCTATATCGGATCGATGCCGCCGAACTGGTGGGTACCACTCTATTCGATCAAGAATTGCTTGAAAGTGGCCTGGTCACGGTCAAACCGACGGTAGCTGCGGACAGTGGCGGTGATCTCAGAGTGCTGGAGCAATGCCTGTGGTCGGTCGGGATCGACTTGAGTCAGCAGCCGGTGATTTTGACACCGGGTAAGATGGTCTGTGTGGGTCCGGCGCAAGAAGTGCTTGAAACCATACCCTCCGGTACGATCGAGTCAACCGGTACCTGCCGCGAAGATAATTGCCTGCCCTTTGCTGTGGCCGGCGGCACAACCTTTGTCATGCAACTGAATGCCCCACTCAGTTTCGATCTGCAACCGCGTAACGAACGCTAATAGAGCGCAATGAGTTGGGCGCGGCCCATATGGGTGCCGCAGCAACCCACCAAACTGTTCAAGCCCAGGCTAAATGCGCTTTTTCTTCCAGCTGTTCTCTTCGTCTTCAACCGCCGCTAATTCTTCATCGAGCTTGGCCTGGGCTGCTTCTCGTTCGGCATCGCGCAGGAGGTTCCACTCATCAACCTGCTCGGTCAACTCCGATTGAATCTTGAAACTTTCCGCTTTGAACTCGTTTGCAAAGGGTGAGGTTTTTATCGCATCGAGTGCTTTTTGGAACGCGTGAGTGGTCTGGCGGTATTTTTTTTTCTTGCGAAATTCTCGAGCCGTCAGGGTGAAAAAATCCGCCGCGGTTTCAACCAATTTGAGGGCCACCTGTTTTAGCAGGTTTTCAGCATAAGCTTTCTCGAGTCGACCGGTGACAAAATTATTACGAATAAACTGGTGCAGAGACTTCAGTAGGCTGCGGTAAATACTGGCCTGGTCTACTGACATTAGGATATGGATGGGTTCTGGCGGATCCAGTTTGACTTTCTCCCGTTCAGCCTTGAACTGCTCATAGTCTTCTCGGATGAACCTGCTACGATCGGGTGCTAGTTCGGCATGGCTCTTTAGGTTTTGCAGCACGGCCTGATAGAGGAAATCTCGTAATTCCATGGATAAATAGTTGGCTGGCAGCGAACGCAGTAAATTCTGCACCTGACGCTGCTGCAGAGTAAGCTTCTTGATCTTATCGTTGCGGGCTACAAGGGCCTTGTGGCGTGACTGAGACACCAACATTCCGACCAGGACGAAGATTACGACCGCTACGGCCGTGAGAGTGAATATTAGATTGTCATTATCCATAGTGCCGGTCTTCTCGGTTGGTTCTGGTCTAAAGATGACCGATCGTCTCTGTGGCTAAGGACGGCGGTTACCTAAAAAGGAACGGTGAAACTATTGTAACGGCCGATGCGGCGAAAAGTGAACCCCTGATTGCGTTCATATTGATCAATACGTCGGTCTGACGCGGGCGCATGCATTGTTGTAGCAGCCCTTGGCAGGGCTGAGGTCTCTGAGGAGGGGTGTTAATTAGAGCCTGATATGATCATTGAGCACCGACGGGTTGGTCGTGCTTGATGCCTGCTGCAGGTAGTGTTTCAGGGTGTGTTCTACGGTGCGAAACGCCAATCGATCCCAGGGGATCTCATCGCGGCTAAACAATTGCACCGTATGGCTTTCCGGCGTCGTGGCAAAGCTGAAATCGGGCATGTCGACCAGGTAGAAAAGGTGCACCTGGTCATAAGCCGGCAAGCTGATCACACTCAATAGCCGTGGATTGATGGCGCTGACCCGGGCCTCTTCGTAGGTTTCGCGCAACGCCCCGGCGAGTGTGGTTTCACCATTTTCCATAAAGCCACCCGGCAGGGTCCAGTAGTCTTTACGCGGCTCGATATTGCGGCAACAGAGCAACACCCGGCCATCGGGCGCGACAGGCAAGGTGCCGGTAATCAGGCGAGGGTTTTGGTAATGGACGGTTGCGCATTGGCTGCACACGTAACGCAGCCGATTGTCATCCTCGGGTATGCGGTGATCGACGGCGTGACCGCAATCTGGACAGAAATTCATGACTTCCTCGGATTGACAGAACTTTAGCCAAGGGTAGCAATAAAGCCAGCGCCTTGACAGCGTTGGCCGAGCACTCCGTGCTGTGGCGGCCCAGTTAGCCAAGCATGGCGCCGCAAAAGAGCGTTAACAATAGCCAGAATGCCGACCGATAGTCGCTAAAAACCATGTGCAGCGCGTTGTTTTGTGCCATTCTTAGGGCTATGAATATGCCGCTCAAATTCGACCAGCGCCTAAAGCAGGGTTTTGCTGACTACCAGCCACACACCTTTAGCTCAGACGGGCTGCAAGCCGCCGTGTTGGTGCCCTTGATTCTGTACCCGGAACCGTCAGTCTTGTTAACGGTGCGCGCTGCACACCTCAATAGCCATCCGGGCGAAGTGTCGTTTCCCGGCGGTATGGTCGAGGCCATCGATCGCTCGCTGGCGCACACGGCCTTGCGGGAAACCTTCGAAGAGATCGGGCTTGAACCGGCCCGCTTTGAGGTCATCGGTGCCTTATCGACTACCCTGTCCAAGAACGGCGTTTTGGTGCACCCGTTTGTCGGTCTGGCCGAATCGGCCGACGGCGCCCAGCCCAGCCCAGATGAAATAGCGGAAATATTTACCGTACCCTGGTCTTTTTTTGCCAGCCAGGCGCCCCAGATGCAGGTCACCCACCGGCACGGTATTGAAATTCAAATCCCGCACTTTCACTATCAGGGCAAGCATATCTGGGGTTTAACGGCGATGATTTTACTCGAATTGATCAATCTGCTCGAAGGCAGCCAGTGGCCAACGCCCGACTTTGCCAGCGCCAATGTGCCGGTTATTGGCTAACATGGCTGCACCCAGAGCAGCCTGATGG
>NZ_CEYAVF010000026.1:35496-46181 GCF_982785585.1 Reinekea sp.
GTTAATGGTTAATGGATGTTGGCCCAGCCCGCCCCGCTGTCGGCCACAGACCGGGACCCTATAACGGATAAGGACCGCGTACTTGTAAATGTCAGAAAGACGAATGATGGTACTGGTGGCCGCGTTAGAGCGGCACCAGGACAGCGAACGAAAAGTGGTCCAAGAAGCCATTGTCGGGCAGGGCGCTGTCCCGGTCGGCTTGGCCTATCCTGCTATCCCCGCCAATTACATTCATAAACTCAATCTGCACGCGATGGCCGACGCCGATTACGTTTTGCTGCTGATCGGCACCGAATACGGCCCGCTAACCGAACGCGGCGTTGGCTTTATTCATACCCTCTATAATACCGCCCAAGCCACCCGCAAACCGGTTCTGAGCCTAATTTACCGCGGCGAGCGCAGCAGCAGGGATCCGTTTGAACAGAAGCGGCTCGATGGGCTGATCAGCTCGCTCACCAGTGGCCTAATCTATTACTGGCACGACGCCGACAGTCTGCGCGATGCCGTCGAACTGGGACTGGAGCAGCTGTTTGAAACCTACCCCTCTTTGGGCTGGCTTAAGGCCGATCTTCAGCCGCTGCTGAAGGCCATTAACCCTCAAGAAGATCATCTGGTCCGGCAATTACGTAACCAAATCCGTCAACTGGAGCACAGGCTCAAAGTGTTGGCCAGCCAGGATGACGGGTCCGCGCTCAGCTTTGCTGCGGACCATCGGCCCTGGCGGGTCGCTTACCAATGTAATGCCTTCCGAGAGGGCCGACTCAAACCCTTTGACGGGGTCTTGGCTATGGATCTAGCAGAGGTCTTTCAATGGACCTCGGCCACCCTGTTGTCACCGACCAGTGAGACGCGCTTGCGCGCTCTGGTCGCCAGCCGATTGCATGAGCGAGTGCTGCATCAGGCCAAACGCGCCTGGAGTGGTAGCCATGCCGTGTCCGATATCCGCATCGATCAGGCCTCGTTTGACGAATTGAAAACGCGCTTGCGGGCCTTGGGGCTGATCAGTTTCGACCACCACGGTCGCTGGCAATTGACCGACAATGGCGAGCTGATCGCGCTGCAACGCTAGGGCTAGCGGCGCAGGTCGGCGCGCCAACGCCGGCCTATCATCGGGTCTCGACAAAGGCCAGGCTCAGCGCCCCCAAACCGAGTTGCAGCGCACTGGATAGCGCCATCATCGAGTAGAGCAGGGTGCCGCCCTGCTGGCGAATCTGCCGGTGCATGGCAGTGAACATTGGCTGCTCGCGCAGGTGCGCCAGGTCGCCGGCATAGCTAAGATTAACCAAGGGTTTGCTCAGCCGGGCGCGCATCAGGCGGTCATGGGCGAAGGCCAAGAAATCATTTTCGAAATTGGCGTTAGCACGCGACTGAACCCAGTGGGCCCCGTCGCTATCAAGTTGAAAGATCGGCCGGCGAGCCGTTAGTTTGAGTTGTTGCCGACGCAACCAGCCAAGCTGGTAGGGCGGTTTGCGCAGCATGGCAGTGTCAAAAGCCCGTTGGCCGGGCTGCACAAAGGTGGTTAACGAGACTTTAAAGCCATCGAGCGACTGTTTCAGTTGGTCTACGCTGTAGCCCTTACGGCCGAGCAGGCGCAACGCCTGGTGCAGAACCAGGCCATAGCCGGCATAACCACTTTGGCTGTCGAGTACCCGGACCCTAAAGGGCCGAACCAGACGGGCGGCTTGGCGCAAGGCATCAATCTGGGGCTGCGCTTGGGTCAGGGTTGCTCGCACGCTGGGCAAACTGAGACTGAGCGAAGGGTAGGGCGTCACAATTAACAGTTGGTCGTATTGGTAGGGCAAGTTGGCTGTCAGGGCATCCGCTGGGCCATTGCTGTTAATTCCAGGGTAGAAAGGGCCGTTTTGGTTAGAGTCAGGGTTAAGGTTTGGCGCAGCGATACGCGGGTCACAGTGGCGCTCGGCTTTGGCCCGCTGCTCGGCCGAGGTGGGCCGGTAAAAAGCTTGGCTGGCGGCCACGTCGCGCTTATCGACCAGGGTCTGGTCATTGAGCATCAGGCTGTTGGGCACTAGCGTGACCTGGTAACCCTGATACCAGGGCGTTGGTAAATCACAGCTTGGGTCCACTAAGATTCCAACAGTCATCGGCTATTAGTCCACGGTTTTCTCACGGAACTCACACAGGTCTTCGATCAAACAGCTACCACATTTAGGCTTACGAGCGGTGCAGGTGTAGCGGCCATGGAGGATCAACCAATGGTGCGCGTCGAACAAAAACTCCTTGGGCACTAGGCGCATCAACCGATGCTCGACCTCGAGCACATTCTTACCCGGCGCGATGCCGGTGCGATTGCTAACCCGATAAATATGCGTGTCCACCGCCATGGTGGCGTGGCCAAAGGCGGTATTGAGCACGACATTGGCGGTCTTGCGGCCCACGCCGGGCAGGGCTTCAAGCGCCGCTCGATCGTCAGGTACCTCGGATTGATGGTCGCGGATCAACAGCTCACACAGGCGGATGACATTCCTAGCCTTGGTATTGAATAGGCCGATGGTCTTGATATAGGCCGATAGGCCCTCGACGCCCAAGGCGGCGATGGTCTCCGGCCGGTTGGCGACCGGAAAGAGCAATGCCATGGCCTTGTTGACACTCTTGTCGGTGGCCTGTGCCGACAAGACCACGGCGACTAAGAGCTCAAAGGGCGAGTTGTAATTGAGCTCGGTTTTCGGCTCCGGATTGGCGGTGCGTAAGCGGCTAAAGATTTCGCTGCGCAGGCTGCGATTCATGCTGGATTCCCCCTCAGTGGACCGCGCCGGTGACGCGCACGCGTTTGCTGCCGGCGACCCCGGTCTCGTGACCCTGTTGGCGCTGGCTGACCCAGTCATCGATCACATTTTTCAAGGCAATTAACAGTCCCAGACCGACAAAGGCGCCCGGTGGCAAGACGGCAAAGAGGAAGTTGGGGTAGTTGTCAAAAACCTGCAACTCCCAAGCGCGCGCCGACTCACCAAAAATCAGATGCATATTGGTAAAGAGCGTGCCCTGGCCGATCACCTCGCGCATGGCGCCCAAGAGCAACAAGACCAACAGAAAGCCGACCGACATCGAGAGGCCATCGAGGATCGAGGGGATCAGCGGGTTCTTGCGGGCAAAGGCATCGGCGCGACCGAGAATAATGCAGTTGGTGACGATCAGCGGGATAAAGATACCCAGCACCTGATAGAGCTCGTAGGTAAAGGCCTGCATCAACAGCTCGGCACAGGTTGTCAGTGAGGCGATAATCATCACAAAGGCCGGCAGGCGAATCGAGTCGGCGACATAGTTGCGAATCAATGAGACCGCGGCGTTGGAGCCCACCAACACGGCCAGGGTCGCCAAGCCCAGACCTAGGGCATTGACCACGGTGCCGGTCACGGCCAGCATTGGACACAAGCCAAGCAGTTGCACCAGCGCCGAGTTATTAGTCCATAGACCGTTATTTATCAGGGTTTTTGAGTCAGGGCTCGCGGCTTGTGTCATAGGGTAGGCTCCAGCAGGGCATCGGCCAGCAGGCGGGTTTTATTCAATTCAAAGAACTCCAGGCCCTGACGCAGCGCCGTGACGATGGCGCGCGGGGTGATGGTGGCGCCGGTCAGTTGATCGAATTGGCCGCCATCTTTTTTAACCTGCCAAGCGGCGGGTAATGGCTTGGCCAACGAGCGGCCATTGAACTGCAGGATCCAATTCGACTTCTGCAGTTCAACCTGATCGCCCAGGCCCGGTGTCTCTCGGTGCCGGGTCACGCGGGCCCCGATGATGGTGCCAGTTGGGCTGATGCCGACAATCAGGCGAATCGCTTCACTGTAGCCTTCCGGCGCCACCAAGGGCAGCAAGATCGCGTCGACCTGGCCCTGATCGTTGATCGCTCTATAGTAGAGCTCATCGCCGGCGATGTGCAGCAACGTTAGATCGGTCGCCTCGATCTGGTCGAGGCTGCGAGCGCTGTTGAGTAAGGCCTCGGCCGCATAACCGTCGGGCAGGAGCGACAAGAGTTGGCGCGCTTCATAGGCACGTTCATTGGCCTGAATGGTGTCCTGGGTAAAGAAGTTTGTGACGCTGATCAGGCCGGCGGTAAAGCAGGCGAAAATCGCCAGGCCAATAGCGGAACGGCGAATCGATTGGCTCAGCGTGGTTGGGCTATTGGGCTCAGTCATCGGCTTTAAATCCCTTGATCGGTTTGTTCTGGCCATAGACCCGCGGCCGGGTGTAATGGTCGATCAGCGGCGCGGCAAAGTTCATCAGCAGCACGGCAAAGGCCGTGGCATCGGGGTAGTTGCCCCAGGTGCGAATCAGGTAAATCAACAGGCCAATACCGGCCGCATAATAGAGTTTGCCCCTATTGCTGGTGGCCGCAGAGACCGGATCGGTGGCGATAAAGAAGGCCGCCAACATGGTTGAACCGGCGAACAGATGCAAGCTTAATGGCACATGCACATCGGCATCGGCACTGAAAAACAGCGCCATAAAGCCCAAGGTGCCGAGCAGGGCCACCGGTATATGCCAGCTGATCACCCGGCGTACCAGCAACAGCACACCGCCGGCCAAAAAGGCGAGATTGACCTGGGCCCAACCGACCGAGCCGAGCGGCCCGAACAGTGGATTGGCGGTCAGTTCGCTGGCCGTCAGCCGACCGATATTGAGCTTGTAATAGTCCAGCGGCGTGGCGCCGGTCAGGCCATCGAGCACCAAGCCGGGGTCGCCAAAGATCACCATCAGACTGGTCATAAAGGAACTGGGCTGTTCGACATTGGCCCAGCGGGTGGTCATCAAGACCGGCAGCGAGACCAGCAATAGGGCGTAGGACACCATGGCCGGGTTAAAGGGATTCTGGCCCAGGCCGCCAAACAGCTGCTTGCCGAACAGGATGGCCAGGGCGGCGCCGAGCACCGTGACCCACCAAGGCGCGAGCGGCGGCAAGGCACAGGCCAGCAAGGCGGCGGTGACCAAGGCCGAGCCATCGCGCAGGAAGAAGCCAACCGGCCGTTTACGCAGCGCCAGCAGGCCGGCCTCAACGGCCAGTACCGTGGCCGAGGCCAAGAGCAAATTGATCAAATAACCCCAGCTGAAGTAATAGATCAGAGCCGCCAAGCCGGGCACCAGGGCCGCCAAGAGGGTAAACATCATCTTGCTGACGGAATTCTGCCCCACCGTATGGGGGGAACTAAGGGTCAACATGGCGTGGTCCTGTTCTGCTTCATGGTTGGGTGTCCGCTGCCGCCCGGGCGGTTTGATAGGCCGCCTCAGTCGAGAGATATTTTTCTTCCAGCTTGCCGGTCGCCCTTTGCAACGCATTAACCATATCGGGCGCGTTGACTTCGGCCTCGGCCAGGCGAGCCGCGGCGCTGGCAAACTTCGCTTGGCTGGCCTGTGCCGCGGCGGCCAATTCTTCCAGGCTCAGGCTGGCCGGCGGCGCACTGACTAGCGGCTTTTTCGCCGCGACTCGCTCCAGCGTGGCTGCGATCAGCTCATTGGTCTCGCTGCCGGCTTGGCCTTCAGCGCCGGTCTTGGCGGCTAATGCCTTAGCAGCCGTGGCTGCGCGCAATTGGCGCTTGGCCTCTTTCTCGGCCTGTTCGCGCTCGAGCCGGTTTTGGCGATTTTCAAAACGAATGCGCGCCCGTTCGGCATTGCGCGTGGCTTCATTTTCTTGCCGAATCTCGCCCTTGGCGTAGCGGAAGTACTGCACCAGCGGAATGCGACTCGGGCAGACATAGGCGCAGGCCCCGCATTCGATACAGGCATCGAGGCTGTGTAACTGTGCCGCATCCAACTGCCGGTTCTTGGCCGCCCAGAGCATCTGTTGGGGGAGCAGAGAGACCGGGCAGGATTGTTCGCACAGGCCACAGCGGATACAGGGGTTATCGGGCAGGGCCGGCGGCAGTTCCTTTTTGGTCGGTACCAGCAAGCAGTTAGTGGCCTTAACCACCGGTGCCTGTAGGTCCGGCACGGCAAAGCCCATCATCGGACCGCCCATGATGACGCGATCGGCCTTGGCCATCTGCACACCGGCGTGCTGTAGCAGTTGCTCGATCGGCGTGCCGATCAATACCTGATAGTTGCCTGGCTGGGCCACTGCGGCGCCGGTGACGGTGGTAACCCGAGCGATCAGCGGTTCATCGAACACCACCGTGCGATAGACCTGTGCCAGGGTACCGACGTTTTGGCAGACAATACCCAGATCGCTGGGCAAGCCAGCGTGCGGCACCTCGACCCCCAGGACCAACTGAATCAGTTGTTTTTCACCCCCGGAGGGGTATTTGGTCGGCACCACCGCCAATTCGATCGCCAGCTGTAACTGCTCGGCGGCGGCCTTGAGCGCCGCTATGGCCTCGGGCTTGTTGTCTTCGATGCCGATTAGGATGGTTTTGGCCCCCACCAGCCATTGGCAGATTTGGGCACCGCGCAAGATATCCTCTGCCCGTTCGCGCATCAGTCGATCATCGGCGGTGATATAGGGTTCGCACTCGGCGGCATTGATTAGCAGGGTGTGGATCTGCGCCTGGCTATTGCGGTATTTCACATCGGTTGGGAAACCGGCGCCACCCAAGCCGGTCACGCCACCGGCGCGGATTCGCTCGATCACTGCCTCGGTGCCTTTGCTGCGCCAATCGGACCAGGCCTGCTGTGGCCGCCATTGCTCCAAGCCGTCGCTGTCGAGCGCGATAGCCGGTTGGCTAAAACCGGAGTCGTGAGCAAAGGCGTGCGCCTCGATGGCACCGATGGTGCCGGAGGTGGGCGCGTGAATATTGGCCGACACCCGGCCCGCGGCCGCGGCGATCAGGTCACCCTTGAGCACGTGCTGGCCGATCTGTACATTCGGCTCAGCGGCAGCACCCATATGCATGCTTAACGGCAGCCAAAGCCTATCCGGTAGCGGCAGGGTGGTAATCGGGGTGGTGTTGGATTCCCCCTTGTGTTGCGCCGGATGGATGCCGCCGGGAAAAGACCCGATATCGATCACCTTGATGTACTGAGATCCTCTCATGCGGCACTCTTATCCATGGCGTTGAGCAGCGGGTTTTTATCGCTGGCAATCAGCGCGCCGGGCTTATCGACATGCCAGCTGCGCAGGGTGGTAGCAACCGGCACCATATCGATACAATCGACCGGGCAGGGTTCAACACAGAGGTCGCAGCCGGTGCATTCGTCGGCGATCACGGTGTGCATCAACTTGGCCGCGCCGAGGATGGCGTCGACCGGACAGGCCTGAATACACTTGGTGCAGCCGATGCACTCGGGCTCGCGAATCACAGCGACGGTGCGAATGGCCTCGACGCCGTGTTCGGCATCCAAGGGCATGACCTCGACATCGAGCAAATCGGCCAGGGCGACAATAGTGGCTTCGCCCCCGGGGGGACACTTATTGATGTCCTCACCCGCGGCGATGGCGGTGGCGTAGGGCCGACAACCAGGATGACCACACTGACCGCATTGGGTTTGGGGTAAGAGGTTGTCTATCTGATCGACAATAGGGTTGCCTTCCGGTTTGAAGCGGATGGCGGCAAAACCGAGCAGCGCCCCGAAGACGGCCGCAAGCAAGAGGAGGGTTAGTACCGCGCTCAGCATCTTAGCCCGCCACCAGTCCGGAGAAACCCATAAAGGCCAATGACATAATACCTGCCGAGATTAGGCCGATAGCGGCACCTTGGAACGGCTTGGGCACATCGGCCAGATTGATGCGCTCGCGCATGGCGGCAAAGAGCACCAAGACCAGTGAAAAGCCCAGCGCCGCACCGAAACCATAGAGAAAGCTCTCCATTAGCGAGTTTTGGCGGCTGATATTGAGTAGGGCGACGCCCAAGACGGCGCAATTGGTGGTGATCAACGGTAAAAAGATGCCCAGCACGCGATACAGCAGCGGGCTGGTCTTGCGCACCAGCATCTCGGTAAATTGCACCATAAAGGCGATCACCAAAATAAAGCTGATGGTCTTGAGATAGGTTAGGCTGAGCGGGACGAGCAGGAAGGTATAGACCACATAACTGGCGACCGAGGAGAGCGTCAGCACAAAGGTCGTTGCCGCCGACATACCGACAGCGGTTTCAAGCTTGTTGGACACGCCCATAAAGGGGCATAGGCCGAGGAACTGCACCAGCACGAAGTTATTCACTAACACCGTGCCAATAAGCAGTAAAATGTATTCAGTCATCGCTAAACAGGGTCTTAAAAATTATCGGCCTATTATCCGGCGTTTTGATATAGCTCACAAGGCGAGTTTAGGTATTTTTTAATGCCTTTTCGGCCTAATGTACTCGCTCAATGACCTAGATTAAATATTAGCCAAGTTGTACAGGCTCCTCCGGTGCCAATAAGAGCAGGCATTGACTGCCCTGTGGATTAAGCAGCGCGCATCCAACCTCATGCTGGCCCGACAGCGCGGGTACAATACCATTACACCAGCGGAAGCGATCCCGCTGGTGTAATTAGGGTCGGCCGGGCGGTCGGGCTTAGCTGATCTTGGTGCCCGGTGGGGTGGCACTGTTGCCTTCCAGTATCCACAATTCCTGGCCATCGCCGGCGGCCAGAACCATGCCTTCGGACATGCCGAAACGCATCTTGCGCGGCGCCAGGTTGTAGACCAGAACCAGGTTTTTGCCGAGCAATTCTTCCGGCTGATAGCGGCTCTTGATACCGGAAAAGACCTGGCGGGTTTCGCCATTGCCGACATCCAATTGCAGCTGCAGCAGCTTATCGGCGCCTTCGACATGATCGGCCTGGATCACCTTGGCCACGCGCAGGTCAATCTTGGCGAAGTCATTAAAATCGATCACCGAGTTGTCCTCAGTCGCGGCCGGTTTGGCGCTTACCTTGGCCTGCTGTGCCGCGGGCTTGGCCGCTTTTTTGGCGGCTGCTGTGGCTGGCTCTGGCTCGGCCGCGGGTTGACCGTTTTCAATCAGGGTATCGGCCTTGCTGTCTGCCAATAGCGCCTCGATCTGGCTCATGTCGATACGTGTCAGCAAGGGTTTGAAGGCGGCGATGGCGTGGCCGGTCAGGGTCTGGTCGGCATCGGTGAAGTTCAGGCTCTTGACCTGTAAAAAGGCCACCACCTTGGCATTGAGCTCGGGCACGATCGGGCCCAGGTAGATGGTGATCAGGCGGAACAGATGGATACCCATGGAGCAAACATCGAGCACCTCCTGAGCCTTGCCGTCGACCTTGGCCATCGACCAGGGCGCCTGGGCCTGGATATATTCATTGGCGCGATCGGCCAGGGCCATAATTTCGCGCACCGCCTTGCTGTATTCACGCTTCTCGAACAGCGCTGAGATCGAGCTGCCGGCGGCAACGAAGTCGGCCAGCATCTGCGGCTCGGCCACGGTGGTCGACAAGCTGCCACCGGCCTTATGGACAAAACCGGCACAGCGGCTGGCGATGTTAACGACCTTGTTGACCAGGTCGCTGTTGACCCGCTGGGCAAAGTCTTCCAAGTTCAGGTCGATATCTTCCACACCCGCGCCGAGTTTGGCGGCGTAGTAATAGCGCAGATATTCCGGGCTCAAGTGCTTTAAATAGGTCTTGGCCATAATAAAGGTGCCGCGCGACTTGGACATCTTTTCGCCGTTTACCGTGACATAGCCGTGGGCGAAGACGCCATCGGGGGTCTTGAAATTGGCGCTGCTGAGCATGGCCGGCCAAAACAGGGCGTGGAAATTGATAATGTCCTTGCCGATAAAGTGGTACAGCTCGGCCTGGGCGCCTTTGGCCCAATAGGCGTCGAAGTCGAGCCCGTCGGTGCGATCGCACAGGTTCTGGAAGCTGGCCATATAGCCGATCGGCGCATCGAGCCAAACATAGAAGTACTTGCCCGGCGCATCGGGAATTTCAAAACCGAAATAGGGCGCGTCGCGGCTGATATCCCAGGCTTGTAGGCCAACATCGAGCCATTCGGCCAGCTTGTTGGCGACGCTGTCCTGCAAGGTGCCTGAGCGGGTCCAATCTTGCAGCATGGTTTGAAACTGCGGCAGATCGAAAAAATAGTGCTCCGAGGCTTTTTCAATCGGCGTGGCACCGGAATAGACCGAGCGCGGATCGATCAGCTCATTGGGTTCGTAAGTGGCGCTGCACTTCTCGCAGGCATCGCCATACTGATCCACTGCCTTGCACTTGGGGCAGGTGCCGATCACAAAACGATCGGCCAAGAAAATTTGTTTTTCCGGGTCGTAGAGCTGCTGGATGGTCTTAACCTGTATATGGCCATTGGCCTTCAGTCGAGCGTAAATCAGTTCCGACAGCGCCTTGTTTTCACTGGAGTGGGTGCTGTAATAGTTGTCATGGCCGATCAAGAAGCCTTCGGAATCGGCCTTGTGGTCGGCATTCATCTTCTTGATCCAGCTTTCTGCGCTGGTGCCTTCCTTCTCGGCACGCAACATCACCGCCGTGCCGTGGGTGTCATCGGCACAAACGTACATGCAGTGGTTACCCATGCTCTTCTGAAACCGTACCCATATATCCGTCTGGATTTGCTCCATCATATGCCCCAGATGTATCTGACCGTTGGCATAGGGGAGGGCGCTGGTAACGAGAATTTTGCGTGGGGCACTCATACGATGGTGTTTTCCTATAATAAGGTGTGACGAAAATAGGTGGCGCTAAAAACTGCAACCGAATCAGTGATTTGAGTCGATTTGCCAGGCTGCCCATACTAACGTAACCGACAAACCGCGTCATCCCTGCATTGGGTTGCCTTTTGC
>NZ_CEYAVF010000026.1:46281-50473 GCF_982785585.1 Reinekea sp.
GCCATGGTGGTGCCCTATGCCGGCGACTGGAACGATATTGGCGCCTGGGCGGCGCTCTACGACTTGAATGAGAAGGATGCCGATAACAATGTGCTCAGTGGCGATGTCTTAACCCATGAAGCACACGGCAACTATATTCGGGCTGAAAGTCGTTTGGTGGCGGTCATTGGCGTCGATGATCTGGCCATTGTCGAAACCAAGGACGCCATCGCGGTGGTGCCCCGGCACCGGGCGCAAGATGTGAAGTTTATCGTCAACCAACTCAAAGCGCTTGGGCGCAGCGAACACGAGGTCCACGCCAAGGTTTACCGGCCGTGGGGCTCGTATGAGGGCATCGATAACGGTGCGCGCCATCAGGTAAAAAATATTCGCGTTAAACCGGGTGAGAAACTCTCGGTGCAGATGCATCATCATCGCGCCGAGCACTGGATCGTGGTCAGCGGTTCGGCCAATGTCACCATCGGCGAGACCACCCAGCTGTTAACCGAAAATCAGTCGGTCTATATACCCGTGGGTGTTGTTCATGCACTGGAAAACCCGGGTAAAATCCCCTTAGAGCTGATCGAGGTGCAAACCGGTTCGTATCTCGGTGAAGACGATATAGTGCGTTTTACCGATCGTTACGGGCGCAGCTAAGTAAAATAGGGTAGTCTTTGAGTTTATTAATATTAGAAGCAGCGTATCTCTAATTTGGGGTGGGCTGTTTTTTTTACCCCTAAATAACTCAAAGGTTAAATTCAGCGATGTTTGGCAGTCGGATGGTTACCACATGAGCGCGAACACACAGCCATTAATGCGGCTCTCGCTGCAGCGCTTAAGCGCATTTATGCTCTTAATGGTGCCGGTGTTGGCGGCTTATTTCTGGGTCAAGCCGGTACCAGCGCCAGTCTTTTTAACGCCAACGGCGCAGGTGGCGAACGATGCGGTGTGGCAGGAAAGCCGTTTTGATCAGCCCGAGGTACGGTCGGTACACGCGTCCTTTGTGGTCAATTTACCCGATAATACCCAAGGCGTATTTTGGTTTGGCGGTAGCCGCGAAGGCCATCGCGATGTCCAAATTTATCGCGCCCTGATGCAAGACGGCCAGATGATTTCCGCGCCACAAGCGGTCTTGTCGGCATCGATGTTGGCCGACCTGTCAAGCCGCTATATTAAGAAACTCGGCAATCCGGTGCTCAGCTTCGTTAACGATACCCTCTACCTCTGGGTGGTTAACGTTAGTGTCGGCGGTTGGGCCACGGCTCGGGTCGATCTGCTCGCCAGTGAGGACCTGGGTGCCAACTTTGGCTATCTTAAATCGCTGCGCATGAGTCCCTTCTTTAATCAGAGCACCCTGGTCAAGACACGACCGGTGCCGATGAGTCAGGGTCTATTGCTGCCGGCCTATTTTGAGATGAATCGAATGGACCCGGTGATGATCTATTTCGATGCCGATATGGCCATTCGCTCCAGCCATACCCTGCTGATGGATGCGATTCAGCCGGTGGTGGTGGTCGACAGCGATCAGACGGCCAACGTCTTCGCGCGGCCTAACGACCAGGGTTTTATCCAGAACGGTCAGTTCCAACTCGATTCAGCGGCCTGGCAAGGCGCCAACCTGGCGGACATGAGCAACGCCTCATCGGACCTCTCCATCGTGCGGTTGTCGGCGACCAATCTACTGATGGCCCATAACCCGGCGCCGGATCGCAGCCTATTGTTGCTCAGTCTGAGTCAAGACAACGGGGCAACCTGGCAGCGCGTTAAGGTTATTGAACAGACCAGCGGTGAGCGCTTTTCCTATCCATCGATGTTAATAGATGAGGGCGGTTTCGTGCATTTGAGTTACACCAATAAACGCAAATTTATCAGCTATATTCGCTTTAGTATTGCCAGCCTGAACCTTGCGGCGGTGCTGCCATGACCACCGTCTATGCTTACCTGTCTCTCTGGCTGGTGCTGCTCGCCTGGGCCAGTTGTGCCTTTAAGGCTCATTCACGAGCGCGCTCAATCGGCCTGGTCCTGGTCACCGTCGGGCTGTTTATCCCCCTCTTTGGCGGTAAATCGCTGCTGTTTTACCTCTATGGCGCCTTCGATCTGGTGTCCTTGGCGCTGGTGTTTTTTGCTCTGTTGCGGCTGTTTAATGTGCGCACCCGCGCCAGCCAAATTTTATGGCACGGCCTGGGCTTGTTTAATCTGCTGGTGATCCTCACTTATCTACTGGGTTACACCGGGCTATTTGAGTTTGGCTACCAAGCCATGGCCCTATTTCTATTGGTGCCGGTGATCGCGCTGGCGGCTTGGTATTTAGACCGGGCTATAATGCTCTGGGTGCTGGTCGTGTTGTTGGCTTACCAGCTGGATATCAGCCAGTCTGGCAACCTGATGTCGCTGTTCAGCGACGCCCTGTTTCTGGTGGTCTATTTAATGGCGTTACTGCTCAGTGGAATCGCCTATCTGCGTCAACGTCTTAGCCCGGCTCGATAAACAGGGCCTACAGGCATTGGCTATAATCTATAAGTAGGGCCTATAGACAGCGCCGATCAACAGGCTATTGCCAGTTTGAAGGCTGCTTGATGAACGCCAATGGTTAAAATGCACTCGTTAAAAATTTGTAAGGAAGGTTAGTCGTGGAATCAGTTAAGAACATTATCGCCGTTGCCTCGGGCAAGGGCGGCGTGGGTAAAAGCACCACCGCAGTCAACTTGGCCTTAGCACTTCAAGCCTTAGGTCATAAGGTTGGCCTATTGGATGCGGATATCTATGGCCCGAGCGTGGCCATGATGCTGGGCGTTGCCGAGGGAACCAAGCCTGCCGTGCAGGATGAGAAGTTCTTCATGCCGGTATTGGCGCACGGCTTGGCAACCATGTCGATGGCTTACCTGGTCAATGATAAGACCCCCACGGTCTGGCGCGGCCCAATGGCCTCAGGCGCCTTGCTGCAGCTGTTAACTCAGACCCAGTGGGGTGAGCTGGACTATTTGGTGGTCGATATGCCACCCGGTACCGGTGATATCCAGTTAACCTTGGCGCAAAAGGTGCCTGTAACCGGTGCAGTTATAGTAACCACACCCCAAGATATAGCCCTGCTCGATGCCCAGAAGGGTATCGCCATGTTCCAAAAGGTGAATATCCCGGTCTTGGGTATAGTGGAAAACATGGCGGTGCATATCTGCAGCCAGTGCGGTCACGCCGAACATATCTTTGGCGAGAACGGTGGCAGCAAGTTGGCGCAGGATTTTGATGTCGCGCTATTGGGGCAACTGCCCTTGAGTTTGGACATTCGATTGCAGATGGATCAGGGTAATCCGCCGGTCAGCCAAGATCAAAACAGTGCCGCGGCGCAGCTCTATATTGATATGGCGAAAAACACCCTGGCGGCGATTGAAGCGCTCGACGATCAGTCGGGCCCGGACATTAGCTTTTCATAGCGGTTGGATCTGGTTGGTGGTGTGTTTTGTGACGGCATCGGCCCATAAAGCGTGCCAGCGCAGGTCAATCCTGCGCTGGTGGCGGGTAGGGCTAACTGGCTTGACCCGTTAGGCCTTTACAATTCCATCCTGGGTCCAAGTACTCTTGGACCGCACCGTCTCCTGCCGAATGGCATTGTTCTTGCGCCAAATATCCGGCTGCTCATAACCGCGTTTATGATCCAAATGCATAAAAATGGTGCTGTAGCGTATTTGCTTGGATGTGAGGCCCTTATTCCACAGCCGTTCACCCAACTCACGGTCCAGCCCGCCATACTGCATCTGTTCATTGAAACCATTGACCGCTTTTAGATCATCGGTCCAGGTGGAACTGTTGGCGCCATTCCAGGTGGCCTTGGTCGGGGTCAGCCAATTCATGAAACGTTGATAGGCCGGGTTGGTGCGTAACTTGGCCATCTTGAAGGACTTGGGTTGGCCCTGTGCTATTAACCAATCGGGCTCAAACAGCCTGCCAGCGCTTATATCTGCTTGGCTGACCAGATTGGACACCGCCATATTGAGCTTAAAATAGCCGGCCGATAAGAAGCCGTTAGCCTCGGCGTGGTCGTAATGGACCTGCACCAGATTGGCCATCGGTACGCAGTCGCCATCGGTAAAGATCAGGTAGTCGCAGTCGGTCTCGGCAATCACCTTGTTGAGGATTTCGCATTTGCGAAACCCCTGGTCCTCGTGCCAGAAGTGTTCGATGCTCAAGCCACTGTCGCGCTGATAGCGTTCGATCA
>NZ_CEYAVF010000026.1:50573-52228 GCF_982785585.1 Reinekea sp.
TTGGTTTATCTGCCCCTGGCCCTGCTTGGTCAGGCGTTTATATTGAGCCTTTTGCTCGGTTTGCTGTTGTGGCCCTTCAGCCTGTTGCCGGCGGGCTGGTTCAACCGACTGTTCGCCCTGACCGGTGGCATTCTGGTGTTTCTGCTCGCTGTCGACTGCTGGGTGTTTTCGGTTTATCGTTTTCACATCAATGCCTTCTTTATCAAGATGTTTTTTACCGACCTGGCGGGCATGGGCATTGGGCAGGGTTTGCTGTTTGGCGGCTTGGCTGCGCTGATGGTTACCGTGGGGTTGATGTTAGGTTTGGCGACACTGATTAGCCGCTACCGTTGGTTGACGCGGCCGATGCGGACCTTTTGGGTGCTGTTGCTGGCGACATTCGTCGGGCAGGGCATTCACGCCTGGGGTTACGCCCACAATATGAAGGCCATCATCAGCCTGACCCATACCATTCCTTGGTACACCCCGGTAACCGCCACGACCGATATCAAGCAATGGGGGCTCTTCAATGAGGCCCTGCTTGAGGAGAACCTCAACCTGGACGTGGCCAATGTCACCGGTTTTCGCTACCCGGCACAACCCTTGAACTGTATTGCGCCGACCGGCGCGACGCCATCCGCACGGCCCAATATAGTAGTTGCGGTACTCGAGAGCTGGCGCTTTGATCGGATGTCGGCCGAGGTAACACCCAATATAGCCGCCATCGGTGACGAGTCCTTGGTATTTAGCAATCACCTGAGTACCGGCACGGTGACCGACAAGGGCATGTTTGGCCTGGTCTACGGCGTATCCCCGGTCTATTTTAATACCGCCGTGGGTGCCGGGCGGGAAACCACTATTATTCAAGCCACCAAGGCCTTGGGCTACGATCATTGGATACTGGCGAACCAAGATATAGAGGTGAATAAGCTCGATACCCTGCTGTTTAATGGTATCAAGCCGATTCAGTCGCTGCCGAAGGGGGCTGTTTATGAGGGCGACCGGCAAGTGGTGCGCCAATTCGAACAGCTCTTGACCCAGAAGTCCGCCGAGCAACCCTTCTTCAGCCTGATGCTGTTTAATTCGTCACACTTCCCCTACTGGACGCCGCCGGACATGGACTTGCCGTTCTTGCCGGCTGAACGTTTTGCCATCTCCAAGGCAAACGATGCGACCGACCCCACGGCCTATTTTAATCAGTACTCCAATTCTCTCTACTATCTCGATAGTTTGGTTGGTGAGGTTCGTCAGAGCTTGATAGACCAAGGCGAGTGGGACAATACCATCCTGGTGATTACCGGCGATCACGGTGAAGAGTTTGCCGACCAGGATCAGGTATTTTGGGGCCATGGCAGCAACTTCAGTCGTTATCAGACCAGCGTGCCCCTGGTGATTCATTGGCCGGGCAAAAGCGCCAGCCTGGAATACCGAACCTCGCATGAGGATATAATGCCAACGCTAATCACCGAAGCGCTGGGCTGTGATGTGGCATTTAACAGCCTGAGCACCGGTTATTCCTTGTTTGACGACAGCGACCGGGTGTTGATGGTCGAAAGCTATGTCAATCAGGCGGTCATAGTGGATGATAGCGTCAGTGAGATTCTACCTGGCTTTGTCTTGAGCTACAGCCTGGACGATATAGATCAGCCCACCAAGGCGTCGGCCGCCAGTTTAGT
>NZ_CEYAVF010000027.1:0-5710 GCF_982785585.1 Reinekea sp.
GGCTCAGTTCTATCACAGAGTTCGACGATTTTGCGTGATGGGGATCGCAACGATTAAGGCGGGTCGAGGCGATTATTTTGATCGCTTCGGGGTCAGTAGGTGATGTGGCCAGAATGGCCTAGGGGAATTGCAGTCGATTGGGTATGTGCGGCGGTTGACGCAGCGCTTTATGGAGCATAAAGCGCTGGCTGTCGGGCTAGCCCAGATTAAGCAACTCAACAATGTCATCGCGATCCGACAAGGCAAACAACAGCGCCAATTCAGACGCTTGCAGCTGGCTGACAATGCGTTTGGTGCCGGCCACCGGATCGGCGGCGTATTCGATCGCGCTGTCGGCCATGCCGCTGGCCCGGGCGGCCTGGGCAATCAGGTCGGTGACTTCACCCGGCTTGCGGCCGCGATAATAGACCGGCAAGTCGGCGGCGATCAGCAGATCGGGCTGCATGACCATTGCGGCGCTGGTGGCGGCCAATATTTCTCGATCCGATCGGTCCCCGGCCATGCTCAGCATCAGGTATTTACGCTGTGCCGGCAGCTTGGCCAGGGTATTGGCCATGGCCTCAATGCCGTGCAGATTGTGGGCAAAATCGAGGATGACCCGGGCGCCCTTGACTTCAAACTGATTGCCTCGGCCCGGGTTATCGTTCACGTTACTGGCAAACTGCTCCAGGGCGCTGGCAATGTCGGCTCTATCCAGCCCGAGGCACTGGGCCACGCCGATGGCTCCTAAGGCATTGCTGATATTGTGCACCGCAGCGCCCTGCAAGGTCATCGGTATGGCGTCGACGGCTACCATATCGTGCTCGGCTTGGCCGTCGAAGTAGACCAGCATGCCGGCGCGCATAAAGCAGACCGGGCCCTGCGCGGCCCGATGGCGCGCAATCACCTCGTTGTGTTCGGACAATGCAAACCAGCATTGACGCACGCTAAGGGGTTCGGCGAAGGTCACCAAGAGCGGGTCGTCGGCATTCAGCACCAGCGTACCGCCCGACAGGGCCTTGCTGACCACCAGCTTGGTCTGCGCCAGGGCCTCCACAGTGTTAATGCCGTATTGGCCCAGATGGTCTTCTGCCACGTTGGTCACCAAGCATACATCGACTCGATCGATCGGCAGACCGCGACGTAAGATGCCGCCGCGGGCGACCTCTAAGATTGCGACCTCGGTCTTGGGGTGACGCAAGACGATGCGCGCCCCCCCGGGACCGGAGAAATCGCCGCGATCGATAATGTCGCTGCCAATGCGAATAAAATCGGTTGAGGTCACGCCACAACGACGCCCTGAGGCTTCGACCATGGCCGATAAGATGCGCACACTGGTCGATTTACCATTGGTACCGGTGACCATCGCGACCGGTATGTTCTGGTAATCGGCCCAGTGGATGTCCGCCGGGGCGGGTAAGGCGGCGATCGGCCACACTTGAGCGCTCGGTCCGGCACCGAGCGAGAACGCATCGTCATCGGCGAGGCCGACCACGCCCTGCTGCTTAGCCAGGGCCAATAAATCGAGCAGCTCTGGATGCGCCTCGGCGGCAATCGCGCTACGCAGTCGCTCGATGCAACCGGGCCAGGTCTCCTCAGCCGTTTGGCTGGTGAGGTCGGCCCGGGCAAACTCCCAGGCCGCCTCATTGAGTTCGCAGGCGCTGTAGAGGGCATCCACGGGTGCACTGATGGCCACGCTAATGCCATTTTCAAAAATACGCGCGCAGGTCTGTTCATCGGGCCATGCCACAGCCCGCAGCAGTTGGTGGGCAAAATCCTGCCAGCGGGCGACCACGGTGGCCTTGTCGATGCCCTGCACAAAACCGTCGATAATGGCGCCCGGGTGATCCCAGAGCAGGCTTTTGCCGGTCAGTCGTCGGCTGTCATCCAATTGAATATTTATCATCGAGACGACCCTCTAATCGCTGCCTTCTTCGGTGTCAAACGCAACTCGGACACCGCGTTCGTCTTTAACAATGGTCATACCCGGTTGCAATACAAAGGTGTCGGGCTCCTCGGCATCCAACATCGACACCAGGCTTTGAGGCGCCTTGGTGGGTGTCGTGCTCTGGCCACCGGTGACGTTATTAAATTGAATAATTTGCTTCCAGCAGCGGGTAATGGCATCGCCGAAGACCATCACCAGGTCGCCGTGATCGGCCAGATTTAAGGCCTTGTCGATGGCATCCACCTCATCGGCAATGACCAGGATCTGCTCGGGTTGAACGCCCTGCTCGATTAAGGCGCGGGCAATCATTTGCGGCACCTCATCGTCACCGCGGCCACGCCGATTGTCATCGGCCTTACAGATATAGAGGTCGAAGTGGCCCGCGGCGGCCCGACTGATATTGACCAGATCGGCATCGCGGCGGTCGCCCGGACCGGCAATGACCACAATACGCTTACCATCCACGTCCAGCTTGGACGCCAGCTCACTCATCGAGCGCACGCCGTCGGCGTTATGCGCATAGTCGAGTATGACCCTGAAAGGGTGTTCATCGAATACGTTCATCCGCCCTGGGGCTTGGAAGAAGGTGGTATTAAAGGTGCGTAAGCCGTGCTGAATATCTTCAAGGCGCTTGTTCAGGCTAAAGGCCAGGGCCGCGGCGAACATGGCATTTTGCACGTTATGAGTCGCCTTTCCCTCGAGCGTGGCCGGAATCAGATGGGTCCACAACAGCGGAATGTGCACGCCCTTGTCAAAAATAGTAATCATCTCGCCATTGATGCCCCGTTCCAACACCACCGCCCGGCCACCGGCCCGGATGTGCTCGCGCACTAGGCTGTGGCCGGAATTCATGGTGACGTAGCAGATGTTTTTAGCCTTCACATAGGCCGACATCTTAACGCATTCCAGATCGTCGGCATTGAGAATGGCAGTATCGGTCGCCACTTCGACCACGACGCGCTTAATCTCGGCCAGTTGGCTGACGGTATCGATACCCTTGAGGCCCAGATGGTCTTCCTGGACATTTAAACAAGCCGACACATCGGTCTCACGATAGCCCAAGCCGGCGCGTAAAATGCCGCCGCGCGCCGTTTCCAGTACGGCAATGTCAACCAGTGGATCGCGCAGTACCATTTGCGAGGACACCGGCCCGGTCATATCGCCCTTGACCGACAGACGGCCGTCGACATACACGCCGTCGGTCGAGGTCATGCCCACTATATGACCCGCGGTTTTCAGAATATGGGACAGCATGCGTGAGGTGGTGGTTTTACCATTGGTACCGGTAATACCGGCAATGGGGATGCGCGCCGGCTCGCCGACTGGGAACAACATGTCCAAAACCTTGCCGGCCACATCGCGCGGCTGCCCTTCGCTCGGGGCCACGTGCATGCGGAATCCGGGTGCGGCATTGACTTCAACAATACCGCCCCCGACGTCCTTATAGGATTGGGTAATATCGGAGGTCAAAAAATCGACCCCGCCTATATCGAGCCCGACGGCGCTGATCGCCCGTTCGGCCATGGCCCGGTTATCGGGGTGCACGACATCAGTAAGGTCGATCGCGGTGCCGCCGGTCGATAGGTTCGCGGTGGCACGCAGATAGAACAGTTCGCCCTGGGCTAAGACGGTATCGGCGGTATAGTCGGCTTCACCCAGCAACCTCAGGGCTTGGGCATCCAGCTCCAGGCGCGTGAGCACCTTTTCATGGCCCACGCCCCGACGTGGATCTTCATTGACTCGGTCGATCAGGCTGGCAACCGAACTGACGCCATCGCCGATCACATGGCCGGGGACTCGCTTGGCCACGGCGACCAGCTCGCCATTGACCACCAGCATGCGATGGTCCAGACCGGTCAAGAACGACTCCACTAAAACGGCCTTACCGGTGCCAAACTCACGTGCGTAATCAAAGGCGGTCACGACCATCTCGGGGGTGGTCAGATTAATCGACACGCCGCGGCCATGATTGGCATTGAGGGGCTTAACCACCACCGGGAAGCCGATGGTTTTGGCCGCAGACAGCGCCTTCTCTTGTGAATAGACCAGGCGTTGTTGGGGTAATGGCAGGCCCAGGCTGTTGAGCAAGTTATGGGTTTCTTCCTTGTCACAGGAAATTTCCACGGCGATATGCTTGGTCATGCTGGTAATGGTGGCCTGAATCCGTTGCTGATACTTGCCGTGCCCGAATTGCACCAGACTGTATTCATTAAGGCGTAACCACGGGATGTTGCGCGCCTCGGCGGCATTGACCAGCGCCTGGGTGCTGGGGCCAAACTCCTTGCGCTGAGCAAAGCGGATAAAGTCGGCCAGTTCTTGCTCAAAATCAAAATCGTCATCGACTCGGCTGTTCAATTGGCCTTGAATTTCAGCCGGCATCAAGGAAATCAAGAGTTGGCGCGCCAGATCGGATGCGGCCAGGCCGACATCCTTTTGGTGATACTCGTACACCATGTTGTAGCGGCCGACCGCGCCCGCGCCGCGGGTCCGCCCAAAGCTGACTTTGTTGCCGCCCATGCACTGCAGCTCCAAGGTCACATGTTCCCAAATATGGGCGATCCAGGTGCCTTCATCTTCTTTCAGGCGGCGAATAAAGCCACCGGGCACGCCATAGGAACAACCGTGGTCATCGAGGCCCGGTAAGGCGGCCACGAGGCCATCGATAAAGGCCTCACCCAACTTGACTGAGGGGTAGTCTTCCAATATCCCCAGATCCACAACTCGACGGATGACCGGGAAGTGCGCGTAAACGCTGGGACCGACATAGACATTGGAAGAAACATACTTCATTGGGCATTTCCTATTTAAATTTAAGTTCGAACTTGAGCAGCAAGGCGCGCCGTCAACTCAAATGGATTTCATAGGTCAGTGGCATCTGAACATCAACCGACTCACTTCGGAAAGGCTTCTCGGGTATTTAAATCGAACTTTGCGCCGCTGCTCAGCATATGCAGGGTGAGACCAATCAGGGTGATGGCTTCGCCGATACGGGCGTCAGCCATCGAACTGTGTTTTAGACCCGAAGGATCCACTACCGTGATGCTGCCGCTGCCGACTACTTCGAGCATATCATCCGGCCCGATAAAGGCCGCTGTATCTTCACAAATACCCAAGCCCGATGCAAATGGGTTATAGGACACGGCGGAGAGCAAGCGCCCTAACCGATTGCGCTGACTGAAATGCTGATCCAACAGCACCTTATTGATCAGCCCCAAGCCCGGTGCAAAGGTCACGCCCTGTTCATTGGGCAAGGCGCCTGTAGGTCCTCCGGCGATCATATGCTCGGGCATAATGGCCGCTCCGGCCGAGGTGCCCGCCACATGCACACCGCCAGCATTGAGTTTACGGATCGCTTGCGCAACCGGCGTACCGCCAATAATGGTGGACAGGCGCAGTTGGTTACCGCCGGTGATAAAGATGCCAGTCGCCTGTTGCAGCAGCTCAAGATAGTCTGCCCGAGCGGCATCGTCGCGTGAGCTAATGGCCAAGGACACAGCCTGGTGAGCGCCTAACTCGAGAAATACCTGCTCGTAGTTGGCACCGGTATCCGCCAGCTTAGACGCGGTTGGAATGATGACGATCACGGCCGCTTTGCCGCCGCTTAATTCTACAAAACGTTTCAGTATTGCCGGATCACTTTTGCGTTCTTCTGCCCCCCCAATTGGAATAACAAAGCCTCTTGTTACGCCGTCAACTACCTTTGCTGGACACATATGAACCTCAGATGGATCTCGAATGGAAAGTGCTAATTTTTACAGCTAATTCAAGCATTTATGCCATATT
>NZ_CEYAVF010000027.1:5810-35634 GCF_982785585.1 Reinekea sp.
ATCTCGAATGGAAAGTGCTAATTTTTACAGCTAATTCAAGCATTTATGCCATATTCCCAAGGTCATTACACCCGTTATTTAGCAAATTGCATACTAAAGCACCAATAGGCTGGTATTTATGTTAACAATTGAGAATTTACCCGCCACAGCGGGCAAAACCGGTCTGACGGTCATCGCTTGCTGCCGCCCTACCCGACCAGGCCCAGAACCGACCGCGCCAATGCTTCAATGTCGCGGCGCTGGGGCCGAGCGGCCTGGGTCAAATGGTCTGGATAAAGCAGCGGCACTTCAGCCGAGCACACTCGCCGAATCGGCGCATGCAGATCTGGCCAACAATGTTCGACCAGTTGGACACAGATTTCCGCGGCAAAGCTGCCGGTCTTCCAGCTCTCATCGACCAGGGCCGCCCGATGGGTTTTGCGCACCGACTTAAACAGGGTCTCACTGTCCAGAGGTCGCAGACAGCGCAGATCGATGACCTCGATGGACTTATTGTCGCTCGCCTGCAGCCGGTCGGCGACGGCGAGGGCCTCGTCTAAATAGGCGCTGTAAGCGATCAGCGTCAGATCGTTGCCGGGGCGCCGCACGAGAGCTCGTTCGGCGCTGTAAGCCAACGTTCGGGGGGTGCACCGCTCTTCTTTATTGTAGAGCAGCCGATGCTCAAAGATAACCGTTGGCTCCGGGTCCGCCAGCGCCTCAGCCAACATATAGCGGGCATCGGTAACCGTGGCCGGCACCAGCACCTTTATGCCCGGGATCTGCGCGATCCAATTGGCCAGGCTGGGCGACGGTTGCGCTGCGCCGGCCATCATGCGGATCACCAAGGGCACGGACAGCTGGCCGCCAGTCTTGAAACCCAAGCTGGCGGCATTGCTCACCAGCGGGGCAAGCACCGCGAGGCTATTAGCACTCGACACTTCCAGCACGGGTTTGAGCCCGCCCAGCGCGGCGCCAATACCGGCGCACACCAAGTCCGCGGCAGACAATGGGCAAATACGCACCCGTTCCGGACTGAAACGGGCCGATAGATCATTGGCCAAGCCATAACCCTCATCGGGCTGGTGCGCCGCCTGGGCCATCAGCACCACCCGTTTATCGCTCGCCATGGCTTGTTCGATAGCAGCCCGAATGGCCGCCCAATAGGTTATCTTCGTCATCTTAGACCTCCGGGTTTATACCCTAGGGGTGCGCGAAAATACGGTCGAACAGCGCATTGGCCGGTTCACGGCCCGATGCTTCGGCAAAGCGCACGGCTTCATTAAACTCCCAGTCCAGTGCGGTTTCAATCGCCGCACCCGCCGCGTCAGACAGCTTGTTGTGGTCTCGCAGCCATTGACTCAAATGCTCGATAGCGCCCGGATCTGGCCAACTTTCGGCGGCCGGCTCCGCACTATTAAGCACCTGCTTGCCGGTGTCATCCAGGCCTGGCTGACCCACTCTTAGAGGACGGCAATCATAAGCCAGAAACTGAGGCCCCTCTCCGCGCCGAATGGCATCGCAGGCCGCCTTGGCCGCCGCTGCAACGTGGATCACATCCGACTCGTCGACTTCGATCGCCTGGCCATCGAATGAATGGTCTTCGAATAGATGGTCTTCAAATAGCGGGTCATCCGGCTCCGATATGCGACCCGCCTTGGCCAGGGGCGCGCCAGATGTCTGTCCCGTGCGCGGCTTTGCAGCGATACAGAGCAATGGCAGCGCTGCTGAACGCGCCAAATTTAAGCTACCAACCCACTCGTTGGGCGCGCTCAGACTCGCACTGGCAAAGCAGACGGTAACTCGATTGCGCTGCTGCAGCTTATCGGACCAGGCCAAACCGACCGCCATCGGCAGTCCGCCGGCCGCCAAACTGTGATCGCCATAGAAGCGCCGGTCCCGATCATAGAGATGAAAACTTCCGCCCCGACCGCGATTGGGCCCGGTGATTTTGCCAAACAATTCCGCCATCACATCATTCATGGGCACCCCTAGGGCTAAGGCATAAAGATGGCAGCGCGCAGCGGCAACAACCCGATCGTCGGCCGTCAAGGCCTGCATCACACCCACAGCCATAGCACCTTCGCGCCATACCTGGGGCAAAAGGCCGTGCATTGAGCCGTCATGAACCAGTTTAGTGGAGCGTTGTTCAAAGCGACGTAGGCGCAGCATCTGAGTAAGCAGATGACGACGTTGGAGGTTGCTAATGCCGTCTTTCATCGCCGACTCATAGGGCTGTGGCTCAGTTTTACAAAGGAGGTATGGCTCAGTTTTACCAAGGAGGTGAGGCTCATTTTAAAATAGGGGTTTTGTAGCATTGGCGTGGTCCTCCTATGCGGCAACAAAGTTAACCCAAACGCTGGCCAGGCACGCACTTCGCGAGCCGACTGCTAGCAACGATGCAATAAAGAGCCAGCAGACTTGGCTTAAACGCCGGACTATTCTAGACGCACCGATTACAGCAATCCAGTCCTGAAAGAGATCTGTTCACGGGCCTATGTCAGTAGATCGGTCCTTTGCCGGATCCAATGCTACGACATTACCGGGCTAAAGGGCGGACCAGTACATTATTTGCACAGCCCAAAACCAAGACACTAGGATGAAAGGGAAAAAACCGGGCTTTCAGGTGAATCCGGCGCGAGTAAGTTTGTCATTATGCCCGGTATAACTTAATATCAGCTGGACATACGGCTGTTAAATACGAGTAAGGAATTCGTCAGATGCGTACTAAAATTCTACCTAAGAAGGCCGCAATGGCGGTACTAACGTTCTCGCTGCTAGCGCCCTTTGCGCTAGCCGATAATGGCCTGGTGCTCTCCAGCAGTGTCATGACCGATAACGGCACGTTACCTGAACAGTATGGTTGTGACGGCGCAGGGGTTTCACCGCCACTGGCTTGGAGCGGTGTTCCCAAGGGAACCGAGTCATTGGTTGTGCTGATGGACCATGAAGCCGGACCTGATGACGTTCACTGGTACTGGACACTCTATAACATCCCTACAAACGTGAAGTCGGTAAGCGAAGGCTCCATCGTCGGCACCATGGGCGGCAACAGCGTCAATCCCAAGCTGGCCTATGCGCCGCCTTGCTCAAAGGGCACTGGCAGTAAAGACTACACTTTTCACCTCTATGCGTTGTCTGACACGCTTGAGATAAGCGACGCCAGCGAGATCACACCAATAGAGCTCAGAGCCCAGATGGCCGACGCCCTATTAGCCTCGACGTCCTTGACCGTGGGATTTGCACGGTCCTTTGCCAGCGTCCCCGGTGACGGTGACATCCTTGCGGGCGACGGCGCTGCCGATGACCGGCCCGCTAAACCTGAAGACGGTGAAGATCGTCCGCCACGTCCTGAAGACGGTGGTGAGCGCCCGCCACGACCTGAAGACGGTGATGAGCGCCCGCCACGACCTGAAGACGGCGATGAACGTCCCGTCAGAGCAGAGGGTGGCCGGGCCGACGAAGGCGATCGTACTCCACAAGAGCGCGTTGTTATTGCGGTACCTAGTATCAAAGAGAGTGTCGATTCTAAGGCGTGCGCAATCGTCCAGGCATCCGTTAGCGATTCTGGCTTCACCGAGGTGGTGGTGACCTGTGATGAATCACACGCCTACCTGGTGTCGGATACCTATCCGGACCATGAATTAATGACCGGCATTACCGGGACCAATGAACAGATACCGGTACCCGCACCCGGAAACGCTGCGCCCATTCCGCTTGCGCCCAAAATGGCCGCCGAAAAAACCTCAATTGATGCCGCTTTAGGCATTGCCATAAATGGGGTACCGATTTACGACTATTCCGCTCAGGGCGATCTGGACTTGGATAATTATGATGCCAAGATGGACACGCTGGCGTTGGGCCAGTTGGATGTATGCGGTGGCCATGCCGGCCGCGGTGACGATTACCATTACCACGCCAAACCCATCTGCATGATAGACACCATCGAGAATGCCAATGCCACCACGATTTTGGGCTGGGGCTACGACGGCTACCCACTCTTTGGCGATGAAAATCCAGACGGCAGCGCCATTAAGAAGGGTTCGTTGGATGTTTGTAATGGCCAGGCCGATGGCAGCTTTGGTTACCGCTATCATACCTCGGAAGAACCTCCTTACATCTTTCAATGCTTGGTCGGCGAGGTGGATACCACCATATTGCCGCGCGTATCACCGATGCGCGGTGCATTTATCCGCTCCGATTTAAACCCGCCTCGAGGCGGCGTTGAAAACTTGCAACACAGCGAGACGGCTGATGGCACACGCACAATGACTTACAGCTATCAGGGCGAAGACTATTATTCAATCTTTAAGCCGTCCACGAGCGATCCGAAGTGTTTCGATTTTAACCAACGCACCATCAGTAACGATGGCGCTGTTGAATCGGGAACACTCTGTCGTGATTAGATTCAACCAAGCTCGAATGAGCAGGCGCTTTAGCCTGCTTAAACTGATTCGTCCGGTATTTATACTGTTAAGCAGTCTGATATTAACTGTCGGGCATGCCCATGAGTTCCCACAAAACTCAGCGCAGATCATCTTGCGGGATGGCCAGGTTGAAGTGCGTCTACTCATCGACATCGACGACTGGCAAACCATTCTGTCTGACCCCAGCGCCTGGTTAACCGGCGAGACCGATTTGTTATTAACGCAAGCGGACCTATCGTCCGATGCCTTAAACGACAAACTGGCGGAATACTTAGCCGGTGCGATAGAGCTTAAATTGGAACAAGAGGCCCTGGTCTTTATGTCCGAGAGCTATCAGGCTTATGAAACAGGCCATGAAGACGAAGCAGGACAAGGCTTGGTTGAGTTTCGTTTATCCGCGCAGCACGCTTTTGCGCGCCCCAAGGGTCTATCGGTGCAGTTCCCTGCATCACTGGCCAGCGTGCTGGTCTCAGTGGTGCAGCCGCAATATGGGCTGATCAAGGCTGGAGGGGAAAAGGTCTTTGCGCTGCAATAACGGATCAAAAAGCCTGTTCGGATTGTTACTCAGCATGGGTATCTCTTTATGGGTGTTATCGAACTGCCTTCCGCGACTATCCTAAAGAACTGACCTGCAACGTCACCGAGATCCGGCGCGCAACAGGCTGATAAGGGCAAGCCCAATGCAGCCCGGATTCGCCTCCAAGAACAATGGGCAGTATTCGATACTTATAAAAGCTCTGTCTGTAGTCCTCTGAAGAAACCAGTTTATATAGGATGCATCAAAATCAATCCGACCCACTAATCAACCCCTCCAGCGGCCTTTTCCGGGCTTATTAAATTGACAGAAATCCGAGTAAGCGAGAGACTATCTAGCATAGGGTCGGTTTTAATTGTTAACTTTTCAAAAACAATTAGTGACCAATAAAATGGCGGGTGCCGAAGGACAATCTGTTAGCTGGGTAAGAAATCTATCAAGGAGCCGCATGCAAACCAATACTATCAACTCAAATGAAGCAACAATGGATATATAAGCAAATAAATTCTAAACATACAGATAGTAACAACCGAAAACATGCATGCGTACATCCCTGCCTTGGCTAAAAGGTATGGTTTCTATTGGGGTGTTTCATTGATCCCAGTTATTGGTTAATTAGTCAGCATCATTACTATCCTTTTTGTTTTTTTAAAATCTTAAAAGTGCTTACCCGACCACGTTGTCGGCACCAAGGTAATAGTAGTTAAAAATCAAAAGTATTAAACGTAGCATTGCTGCATTTTCACTACAATCGTTAAGCTCAACTGGGAGATTAATATTGAATTTTAGTTTTGAAATAATGGATTGGTCGATTTTTATATTTTTCATTGGTGCTTTGGGGTTTTTTGCATTATTAATTAAAATAATTATTGATAAGGTAATTCGAGGCAGAAATATTAAGAAGGTGAGTATAGGTGGGATACTATTTTTCTTAATCCTATCTAGTGTAGCTTTTTTTGAGCTTTCAGGCCGGGACTGGTCTATTCCTGAATGCCGAGACCAGAACGGTAATCTTATGCTGGAAAACCAAAGATGCCAATTCCCGTAGTAATTATGATAATAACAAGCTAGAGGGATTTAAATTAGAAACTTTGTCCATGGGATTCTTATTTGTTTACCATCGCGTGCCCAGAATAGAGCAGCCAGGCCCAATGCCCGGCCGATATTGTCCACGTAAAAAGCAACCAAGCCGCACCTCTAACCTTGGATTTCGAAACAATGACTGCTATAGCAAAAACCCCTAAGCCGCCTTATTACGCGGCAATCTTTACGTCACTCCGATCTACGGGCGACAACGGCTATGGTGCAATGTCCGCCAAGATGCTTGAATTAGTATCAACGCAACCAGGATTTCTGGGCGTTGAGTCTGCAAGGGAGGATATAGGTATAACCATCTCTTATTGGGCCGATATTGAGTCTATAAAAAACTGGAAGGCCAACCTAGAACACCAAACAGCTCAGCGTTTAGGGCATGACCGGTGGTATGAGTCGTTTAAGATCCGAATAGCGAAGGTAGAACGTGACTATGGCATGTAACAGATAAGTCACCAAGAATTGCTCAACAGCCACCTGCCCCTGTCATGTTCAGATTATCAATATTAACTCCTGAAAGATCACCAGGCCCTACTCAACTGAGCATTCTTATACACTCCGCCCCTCCCGCATCATTAACATAGCCTTTACATCGAAAACGCTTGAGTTGTGCATAACATAAAGTTTTTATCGTACTCGCTCAGATAAATATCTTAACCTACTGATCTGTAAATAATGGTGACTCGCTAATAAACAGATCGCGATATGGTCTGGGAAATAAAATTAATTAGATCTATAAATTAATTTAATTCCAAACTTTTTTATAAGGCTTGCCGCAAAAATAATATTTTCAATAGGATGAATTAGGCGAGGTGCTTGGATTTATTTCACCATATACCTCGTCCGGGTCAACATCGTTTATTAACAGAACCGCTCTAACGGCTTCTATATGATCAAGTATATTTTGATATTGATCACCGTATTCGTACTTAGTAACTTCAATTGCCTTTGGCATATAGGTAAAGGCAATTTTCAATGATAACAATGCGTCGTCATTCATTAACTCTGTCATAAGGCTCTCGTAGATTAGTTATAAAAAGTGGTAAATTAACGGTGCCAGGTGTATCCCCCTGCAATGATAGCCTGCTGGCTTATAGCGATGGGCACCCGCTAACGTCAGGATGCGATAGGTTACTTTTTCTCTGAAATTATAGGAAACAGAACGCACTGACGCTAGAGCACCTATAGGCTAACACTAAACAGCCATTCTAAACCAACACCAAAAAACAAATAAGCCCTGGCAAAACAGCACCGGTAATCTGGATGGTCGACATTGACACACTTTTTGTCCATCATCAGGCGATACTGGCACTAGCTGAAGAGGTTAAGCCGCATCCTACCGAATACACACGAAAAATATAAAAGGTTTCGCAATGACCAAGATTACAGATAGCATGCGTAAGTATTCCTCCAAAGTGGTGGATGGCATCGAGACGGCGCCCGCCCGATCTATGTTGCGCGCAGTCGGCTTCACCGATGACGACTTCAACAAGCCACAGATCGGCATCGCCTCGACGTGGGCCAATGTAACGCCGTGCAATATGCACATTAACAAGCTTGCCGAAGAGGCTGAAAAGGGCGCCAACGCGGCCGGTGGCAAGGCGCTTATTTTCAACACCATCACCGTATCAGATGGCATCGCCAATGGCACCGAAGGGATGAAATATTCCCTGGTCTCGCGCGAGGTTATCGCCGATTCCATTGAAACCGTGGTGGGTTGCGAAGGCTTTGATGGTGTGGTTGCCGTCGGCGGCTGCGATAAAAATATGCCCGGTTGCATGATCGGCCTAGCCCGCTTGAACCGTCCAGCAATTTTTGTCTACGGCGGCACCATTAAACCCGGCGCGGGCCATACGGACATTATTTCGGTGTTTGAAGCCGTGGGCCAGTACGCTAAAGGCGAACTGGACTTGATTGAGATGAAACAGATTGAAGAGACCGCCATCCCAGGCCCCGGTTCATGCGGGGGCATGTATACCGCCAACACCATGGCGTCGGCGATCGAGGCTTTAGGGATGTCGCTGCCCGGCTCCTCCGCGCAAGACGCCACGTCCACCGACAAGGAGTCAGACTGCTTCCGCGCAGGCCAGCAGGTACTGGAACTGCTGGCGCACGATATCAAGCCACGCGACATCATGACCCGCAAGGCCTTCGAGAACGCAATCCGGGTGGTTATCGCACTGGCCGGCTCTACCAATGGTGTCTTGCATTTGCTCGCCATGGCCCACGCCGTGGGTGTCGACCTGACCCTTGAGGACTTCACCGAAATCGGTAAAACCACGCCCGTATTGGCCGATTTGCGCCCCAGTGGCAAGTATATGATGTCCGAACTGGTCGCCATTGGCGGCATCCAGCCTTTGATGAAGCGTTTACTCGATGCCGGCTTGTTGCATGGCGATGCCCTGACCGTGACCGGAAAGACGCTGGCGGAAAACCTTGCCAACGTGGGCGATTACCCAGCGGATCAAGACATCATTCGCCCTTTTAGCAACCCGATTAAAAAAGATTCCCACCTGGTGATCTTGCACGGCAACCTATCGCCTACCGGTTCAGTGGCCAAGATCACCGGCAAGGAAGGGCTACGTTTCGAAGGCTCGGCTCGGGTCTACCATGGTGAAGAGGCGGCCTTGGCCGGGATCCTTAATGGCGATGTGATTGCCGGCGATGTCATCGTCATCCGCTACGAGGGTCCCAAGGGCGGCCCGGGTATGCGAGAAATGCTCTCCCCTACCTCGGCTATTATTGGCAAAGGCTTGGGCAAGGACGTTGCGCTGATCACCGATGGTCGTTTCTCGGGTGGCTCGCATGGTTTTGTGGTCGGACATATCACCCCAGAAGCCTTTGAAGGCGGCCCGATTGCACTGGTTGAGAACGGCGATAAAATCACCATCGATGCCGAGACACGCCAAATCAGCGTCGACATCAGTGACGTCGTGCTGGCCCAGCGCCGTAACAGTTGGAAGCAACCTGCGCCTCTCTACACTCGAGGTGTGCTGGCCAAATATGCCAAACTGGTATCCAGCGCATCAGAAGGGGCCGTGACCGATAAGTAACCCAAACCCGGGCGGGTTCACTGCCCGTTCAAGCTGGCTCGTGGTCACATCTTTGATTGTGTAGAGAATGCTGACCATGAACCGGGCTTACCTCACAACCGGCCCTAACCGCAACACGTTCATAACCAATACCTAAATGCGTATTTTTTAAAACTAATGGTGCAGTCGTACAATTCGACGTTGTTCTTGGTGCCATTGGGTTTGTACATGCCGCCTTGCCACGTTCAATAAATTTATCGTGGCATTAGCCAAACTGAATCCAGTAAAGTCATTGGTCATAAAAGTGGACTTGGAAGTTTCTCTTCTATTATTAAAAACCATATAAGTGACGATTTAAAGGGTTGACCCCGTTTGATTCACCCCCGATAAGAACTATCCTTCCGATCAAGGTTCGCCTTCAATTGCTCGAAATGCGCAAATGAGGTGCCGCGAAACGCGTCCCAGCTTTCCGCCGTCTCCAACGCTAACTCATGGGGTAGCACGTTAAGCTCCTGGCCAGTGGCGTAGGCCAAGACCATTGTTTTACACGCTATCTCCAGGTAGTACAGGCTTTCGAACGCCTCCGCCACGGATTCACCTATCACGGTGACACCGTGATTACCCATCATCAGCGCTTTTTTGCCAGCAAAGGTTTGCACAATGCGCTTACCTTCTTCGTCGCTGGTAGCAATGCCACCAAAATTCGTGTCGTAGGCAATACGGCCATAGAAACGCGCCGTATTGTTGTCAATCGGCAGTATGCGCGGATCTTTTAGCGTTGAAAGTACCGTCGCGTAGGTGGGATGTAGGTGCATAATCACCTTTGCGTCGGGTAGCACCCGATGTACATTGCCATGAATGGTCCAGGCCGATGCATCTGGCGCTTGATCGCTGTCCATGACAGTGGCGTCATCGCTGTCGAGCAACTGCAGGTTGCTGGCGGTGACATTGGAAAAGTGCATCCAGCGCTGATTCATCAGAAACTGTTTGCCGTCTTCCGACACCGCCGCACTCAGATGATTGGCAACCGACTCATGCATATCCAGCTCATGGATAAGCCGAAATGCCGCTGCCAAGTCTACTCGAAGATCTTGCTCTGCCGTCATAGTCATCCTCCTAAGCCCACTTCAGCCAGCGCCGAATCATCCATCTGCGGCCATGCAACTGGGTCGGTAGCCACCGGATGCTGGGCGCGCAATACCCTATAGGTGCTCCGCAGTTCCCCGCGCTCGACATAACAACCGCGCAGATGCCTAACGCCACTGCCTTCTATATAGGAAGTACGACCGTGAGCGATACGTTGGTTATCGAATACGATGCACTCTCCCGCGTTGAGCCGAAAGGTCATCAAATAGCTTGGATCTTGCAGCATTTGGCCAAATTTGCGGAATGCTGGGTAAAAACGATCCATATCGCGCTGAGGGAAATCGAAGATATCCGCCAGGTGCTGACTAAAGTTAACACCACTCACTTCACCATTATTAGGATCAAGTTCAATAATCCGTTGTTTGGACCGTACATCCTGGTGGTTGGTGGTGTAGCGAAACGGTACCTCGTATTCGGTGAGAATACGGAAGTACTCGGGGTGATTTTTTTGCAAGGCATTAGCCACCGCGTTGGCGTCGACAAACAGACTTTGTCCACCTTGCGCATCATTTACTCTACAGTGCAAAAACTGAATACCTGGAGCAAGTTCCTCCGCCGGCAAATCGGTGTGTAGTTCCAGCGCCTTGCTGGTGTAGGCTAGGTTTTCAGGTTGAGCCTTAGAAAACACATCGAACACATAGCCCGAAAAGGACGGCCGTACTGCGCCGAATTGCTCACACAAAGACTGTAACGCATGATCACTGTTCGGCATGCCCTGTATCAGCGCAATACCTTCATCCAACAGGACTTCTGCCCAATCGGCAACCCGATTCGGTGCGCCCATTACCTCCGTATAGTCAAACCGTGCCATGTTGGCATAGTGGTTGCCATGCCAGGGTTTTCGGGACCGTACAGCAAGATCGCCATGATTTTCGCCTTGGTGCCAACGCATTAGCCACTGCAGCGCATAACGGCTTTGCTTGTCTTCGCTCCAGCTAACCTCCAGAAAACCACCCTCTATGTGCGCACTTTGAGGAGACAAGTCATCGGGTTCGCCAAGAATATCAAAGGTCCGCTCCTTGGTGCTGCTTTCCCATGAGGTTTCACAGTTATCCCGCAACCAAAAGTAGTTGAAATAGGCGACCTCGCCTTGAACAAACAACTCTAGGCCATTTTCTTGCAGCACAACGTTAAGCACTCGGTAATTCTCCAACATAGGTAAATAGTGCGGCGATTGTACAATAGGGCGAAAGATTAGATCAACACAGGGCGGGATCAACGAACTACTCTCTGGCAGCCTCGCTCCTCTGACGGCGGTAATTCTATAATGCAAACATTCTGTGTTAATGCCTGAATTTTTTTAACCATGAATTCAGACGGTGCACTTTTACCCAAACCGGTCACATTGTTAGTACTGAACAGGGGCTGTAAGCCCATAAATCACGGCATGCATCCCACTGAGCCGCAAAAAAATTTACCGCCAACAGAAAAAAATGACAGGAAAAAAATATCAATAACTGCAATTAACACGATGCGATCACTAATCTTCAGAATTGAGACTTTTATCGTATTCCTTGGAACTCCCCGCCTCGGCAATGTTAACTCGCATAATATGAGCAATTAATGGGTGACCCCTTTGGTTTCAATAATCCACGTAATGTGTGGTAATATTCGATGACATTTAACTAAATAATTATGCTAACCCCTACGTTCTGAAGTTTAATAATCTTAATCTGGATTATTTGACTGTTACCTTTAGGAGTCACATTCCATTGATTAAAACTATATTGTCAGCCGTAGGCGTCATTGCAATCTTCGCGTTAATCCTTGGAGTGGTTGCAGATGTTAGGAGTGCAGACAGAACAAAAGGTGGATACGACTATCCCTTTACAGATTGGACCGGAACAACTATCGATTTTTCAGCTATGTATCAGACACCGGATGGCTTGTTTGCAAGCGGCTACGTTGTTGATCAGTTCTTTAACTGCAAAACTGGCATGATTAGTTGGGAAATATTGGGTGTCATAGAAGGCGAGTTTAGAACCTTTTCTGAAAGAGCGATTGTGGTTCACAAACCACAGGATGAATGCAGAGCTCGCGGGTTTAACCCCGACTCTTGGGCCATCAGTGATTTACTATAATGCTTATTTAAAATATGGCTTGATAGCTTATATGTAAAATTTCTAATTCAAACCATAGGCCCCATTACTTGTTCGGCCTTTAGGCTCAAAAAATTTTTTTCAACTGCTACCTGTCGAATGGGTGCTAAGACGGCCAACCCCCTGCCGCATCGCCAAAATAGCCTTCACATCCAATGCATCCCGATACCGCACAAAATCAAGAGTCTTTTCCCCAATCGCCAAAATCGACATCCGATCCGCCAACTCATTGCCTTGAACTCCCACATGGCCATTTAGATGCAACGCCTGTATCTGGTCCTGTATCTAGTATTTTGGGCCTAAAGAGAGGGCCTAAAGAGACACCCGCTTTAGTACCCATACAAAATATCGGTCCATTGGTAACCCCCCATTTTTAACCGATGTTAAAAGTAGGGTCTTGTACAACTAACGCCAACTTCGTTTTGGGTGTTATACCGCCAATTGCCATATTGGGCCGTTCATTATTATAGGTCCACAGCCATCGCGTTGCGTGATCTTGGACTTCTTCAATACACACGAACACGTATTGGTTTAATAAGCCGTAACGAACTGTGGGATTATACCGATCGATATAGGCTTTCTGTTGCGGACTTCCGGGTTGAATAACGTCAAGTTCTATAGCATGCCGTTCGGCCTGTTTGAGTATTTTGATATTTCATGCCGAATCTCCGGAGCAAATATTACGAGAAAGGATAATTTGACATCTGCTATTAATTGGGGGCATTGGCTACCGACGTGGCCGTTTACATGCAACACATGGATGGGGTTCTTAATCTTTGGCTACGGGGTATACATAGGATGGATCAGTTCGCGTATTTTTAACTCTTTAGATAATGCATTGGGATATATGACCCCTAGTAATGCTGAATGGGGCACCAAACAGCAGATTGGCTCGATTTAAATCCTTATTGCTAGGCATATACACTAGAAAACTCTAGATATCCTGCTCAGCGTCTCCTCTAAATTGAATGATTGTGTCGCTATCGTCATACGCTGAAAACCACGACCGTCCTCGCCAAACACTGAGCCTTTTTCCAGTTGAACTTTCGCCATACTCAGCCGCTGGCTGACTTCCTCTTCACTTAACCCGGTTGCACGAAAATCGAGCCAAGCAAGGTAGGTTGCTTCAATCGGCATTAACTCAATGCCCCCGATTTCGGTAAGCCGGTGTGTCAGTATCTCTATATTACGGCTTAAATACACCTTGAACGTATCCATCCACTCCACACCATGTGCATAGGCTGCCTCCAGTGCCGCATCTCCAAAGCTATTCCCCCAGTAGTAGCCTGTACTGTGGAGTTTCGATAAGTATTTTTTTCGCAACACCGGATTTGGAATGACAGTAAACGCCGTATTCAAACCTGAAAGACCGAACGATTTACTAGGGGAGTAACAATAGACAACATCAACGTCGGTTGTCGTGGGCAGAATAGGAATGGGCATATATCTATTTGGCGGGAAAACGAGATCGCAATGTATATCGTCGGATATTATCGATACTTGGTACTTGCTACAGAGTTCAACGATTTTTGTCAGTTCATCCATCCGCCAGGCTCTACCGACTGGGTTGTGAGGATTGCACAATAGGAATGCTGACGCTTTCGTCAGTTGTGCTTCAAACAGTTGCCAATCAAATCTATATCCATCAGTACTGCCTATCAGCGGATTAATGATTAACTCTCGATTATGGGTCGTTACAGAAGAAAAGAAAGGATAGTACGCCGGAGTTTGCACTATCACGCCCTCACCGGGGTTTGTGACGGATTGTATGGCCATTTGAATCGAAGGAATGACCCCGGGCGTGGGCACAATCCAGTCAGTTTGCATTCTCCATTGGTGCCGTTGTTGAAACCAATTAAGTATCGACTCAAAAAGCCGTGCAGGCCTATGCCGGTATCCAAAATTAGCACTTCGAGCATGTACCTGAAGTGCATCTGAAATTGACGGCGCTGTTGGGAAGTCCATGTCCGCTACCCACATCGGTATGACATCATGCGCCGTAAATTCGGGACTCCACTTTACCAAGTGAGTCGTTCTCAAATCTTCTATGTTATCAAAATCCATGATCTTACTCATATCGCCATTGATTGCTCAGAACGAGCCACTAAAGAAACGTATCCTGAATGAGGCTAAATAGGGGTTTTTTATCCGTCACGATGCTAACGTTAAACTCCATACTTGGCTTAAGGTTTGCGTGCTCGTCTATAGAAATATCGACCATCATTTGCATGCCCTCTGCCTCCGCCATGGCATAAAATATCTTTTCAACTTGCCCGATAACTCTCAATCGATTCATCTCGTTGTCTAGAATTACTTTTTTCGCGCTATCAATGGACATAATTTTGTGGCTAGGTACCTTCGCTCTAACGACTAATTTATTTTTATTATAGAGCGTTAATATGGTTTCACCTTGATTGAACCAATTGTAACCAGCGTTATCAGACTTAATGTCTAATATAATCCCTGACTTTTCAACTAGAATATTGCTTGGCTTCATTCGATTCAAATTAAAATCAAGATCTTTTTGAATAACTTCAATCTGAACATTTAGGTTTTCCTCCTGAATCGAAAAGACAGTTGTAGACTTTCGCTCATTTAGTAGACTCGAAGATTTCCGTTTCAGATCCAGTTCCTTTTTCTCCAGTTGAAGTTGCCGTATCCTGGCTCGTTGGTGGTGAATTTTGATTTGATGCTCGCCCTCATTAATGCCTGCTCGATAGATGCCCAACATATCGCCTAAGGTGAGTTCATTGCCAGCTGTTAACTCTCTGAGCTGAACCCAACCGCTCTTATCGGCAGATATTGATCTTATCTCTATAGGCACAACAATGCCTGAGGTGCGGACAACATGTTCAATGGGTACGAATAAAAATGAAACTAGGACTGCTAGTGCAAAAATCATTGAGAGAGCAATCAGGCTAACGGACTTAATATCACTCTGTTGATCCATCATCTTGATATATAGTTTCGTATTCATGCTACCACCTTCAATGCGTCAACCACGGCCAACCCACTAGATCGCAGTTCTAATAGGACATCAGCGAAAAGCGCATTATGCGGTCGATGGTTAACTATAATGATAACCTTGTCTTTTTTAAGTTCCTGAAGCCGCTCGAAGAACAATTTTTCCGTAGCCGGATCCAAAGCCGAAGTGGGTTCGTCTAGTAACATCACATCGGCATCGTGAAAAAAGAGGCGTGCAAGACATAAGCGTTGCTGTTGGCCACCGGAAAAGTTTCTTCCTTGCTCTTCAATACGGGTATGATACCTGTAAGGCAGTTGCTCAATGAACTCGTCAGCAACCGCGTAATAACAGGCATCGGTCAATCGCTTACTGTCAAATTCATCATGAGAGTCTAAATGGATATTACCTAGGATAGTCGAGGAAAATAGCTGTACTTCCTGTATAGCACACTGGGTGAATTCCCTGTACTTAAACTCTGGCCAATCTCTAGTGTCTATATCATTAATCAGGAGGAGCCCTTGGGAAGGATCCGATTGTTTTGCTAGCACTCGTAGCAATGTGCTCTTACCACAACCACTGGGTCCGCCTATAAAATGAATTTTACCCGCTTTGAAGTTAAAATTTATGCCTTGGAAGAGACCATCAACAGTCAGATTTCTGGCCTCGAGCGTGACCACCTTATCGACCTTAACCTCTACATCCACTTTCTTGGATTCAAGAATAACCACTTCCTTTTGATTATGAAAAATCAATTCCGTCATGCGCTGTATTTTAATCGCGCTAGCCTGCAAAGATTCGTTTATTGCTCCGAATCGATAGATAGGAGTGTAGAAAAAATCAAGCAAGAGTAGAAAAAAGAAAACCGTGCCAATATTGATTTGGCCTTTAATGACCAGAAAGCTTCCGTAGACAATAACGGAGGTATGATTGGTCGCGATGAGTGCCGCCTGAAAGTGCCCCTGACGTAACCCACTAATCTTTCTAGATAAGGTCGCCATGCTTAATCTGTCTATCATTTTTGAATTACGACGAATGAATTCCGTCTGCATGTGGTAATTTCGAATGTCATACCAGGCGCTTAACGACTGAAGGCAGAACGAAATAAGATCACTCCTTGCATGTTCTTGCTCTTCCGATGATGTCTTTAGCGGATGAATGAAGTGCTTGAAGTTGTAAAAGTGCAGAGGCACGAATGCCAGCACCAGCAGGAACAACGGCATACTAGTTAAAGCCATTGAAATAGACAAAAATATAAAAATAAAAACAGCGTGGAATACGAAAAATATGAAATCACATAAAAACCATTCAATCTCATTCAGAAAGGACCTAATACGCGATAGTAAGTCCCCTTTATCGTACTCTAGAAAAGCCATATAATTTAGACTAAAGATTGAATTTATATATTCTATATTATAGGTACGCTCAATCTTTTGCCTAAGAATAATTACCGCCAGATCCTGAGCCAATCCAAATATGAAACGCAAGGTAAATATGCCAATGAAGAATAGCGTCCCGTAATATAGCAGTTCGGATGCTTTCTCAACTAAGATGTACTCTAGTACAAACTTAATATATAGAGGTACTGAAACCGTTAGAATCGATACAAAGACGACCACGCTTGCAGCAATTGGTAATATATGCTTGTGAAAAGAAACCATTTTCCAAAGAATTCTTAGTGCATTCATATCGATGTTGCCTCAGCATTATTTTCGATAATATCGTCATATTTCATAAGCTCGTGTAGCGAATCGAATGACAATTTATTAGCACTAATGAATTTTGGGTTATCGCCGAGTACAAGTACTTGGTCGACGACATTGAGGAACTCGGGGTTATGGGTCGAAATCAAAATGGTACATTGACCCTTAAGTGAAGAGATCGTATCAATTATTATTTGTTCATTCTTAGGGTCGAGCGATGAAGTAGGTTCATCAAATAAGCATACCGCTGGGTCTTTTAACAAGGCTCTTGCAATAGAAATTCGCTGCTTTTCGCCGCCTGATAATTGCTGGCCACCGTCGCCAAGCTCAGTGCTGTATCCATATGGCATTTCACCGATACGATGGTGGATACCGGCGCGCTTAGCCGCAACATGAATTTCTGAATCCTCGATGCAACTTGAAAAACTTGCCCCGCCCAAACGGATATTTTCGTGAACCGTTCCTTTAAATACAGAGGGTTTTTGGGCTATATAGGATATATTCTTACACACGGTAAATTCTGACACCTCACTTAAACTGTAGTCATTAAAGGTTATCTCGCCCTCGTCTGGTGTAAGTTGTTTCAACAAAAGCTTTAGGAGAGTCGATTTACCCGACCCGCTTCTACCGACAATAGCGTAGCTTTTATTGTGTTCGAAACGGACATTCAAGTCTTTAAACACCTCAATGCCGGCGTACCCAAACGATAGCCCATTGATACAAACATCACCATCAAGATTGACCGCCAACGCAGGGTCGTTTTTGAACTTATGGTCATCAATATTAATATCCAACAGCGTGAGACACCGTTGCCAATAGGCCTTAGTGTCGTTTACGCTGATAATAAGCTGCACAAACTCGTCGATATAGGGATTTAAAATATTAACGATAACTAATGCCATCATTAGGTCACCGGTACTGTAAATGCCAGATATAACATTCTTACCACCCTCAAAAATGATTGTGCAAATAAGCGCCATGCCGATCAGGACTCTTAAGTTGTAAGCCACGTTCCAATAACGGACCATGTGAAAATCATTTAAGTAATACTTATCGAATTTATTAGAAAAGTCTTTGGTTACCTTAGGCTGTGCATTAAAGGTTTTTATGGTGCTAAACGAATAAATCATCTCTGTAAGGTTTGTAAGGATACCAGTGATTAACATCGGACGACGCCCTAAATACTTATTGGCCAAATTACTCACCCGACCAGGAATAGCAATCATTAAAATGGAAAGCGAAAGTACAAAGATCATCAACGACGCATCGATTAAATAGAGAATAATGCACGAGACAGAGACGGCAAAGAGGTTTTTGAATGTGGACAGAAATAAAAGCTCCCATCGCTCGATTACATTGTCTATATCAGTGGTTAAATGATTTAGCCACTCGCCACTTCTCTTCTGTGATAAGGTTGAATAGTGAACATGGTGAATTATCTTAAAGTGTCGGTTTCTGATAGAGTTGGCAAATCGGATATTGGCTTTGTTTAAATTTAGGCAAGCGGCATACGACAGTACTTGACCAAGGACCATCAAGCCCAATACGCCGGACCCGACAATCAGCACCGGATTTATTTCGTTGGTAAGAATCAAATAGTCGAAAGTAAACTTAATGAAATACGGAAAGGACATACTGAGCAATATGCTAAAAAACAACAATAGGATGCTCGATAGGATAAGCAGTGGTGCTACGCCATAAAATCGTCGAAATAGATCCCCAATCAACCTAAACTGGCTAAATTTCCTTCGTTCATCAACCCTAAATTTGTGCTGGAAACCAAGATAATAGTCGAGCATTTTGCTGTCCAACACCTGATGCTTGATTAAAATCTCGCCAATTTTATAGCCTGTCTTAAGTTGAACACTCAATGCGGTTTCGAGTTCTTCTTGGGACAATATGTCATCGTGCCTTAAGATTTCTCCTAACCGCATTTAATTCTCCAATGCCGAAGATAACGACAAAAGTTGAGTCACACTCGAGGAATAGTCAGATTTAGGTTTTTGTGAGGAATTGGCTTCCCACACCGTTGCGAGGCCAGACTCAAGGGATAGGTGTGGTTTTAGTTGAGGCAAGTCAGAGTGCAAGCGGTCTACGTTAACTACAAAATTGTATCGGCTGATGTGCCTAGCGAAATCCAGTTCGGAATCCTCCGCATAGCAGCCTGAGTCGATTTGATGACTTTCTAACGACCTCAAATTCGCCTGTACGCCTAGTACATCAGCGACCGTTTTATAATAGGTCTGCCAAGTAAAATGATCTCCGTTCCCCAAATTGTAAGTCCGGCCGTAACAGATTGGATTCAGGCAAGCCGCAGTGAAACCTTTTCCCGCATCCGCGGCAAAACAGGCTTCCCAGCGAGCGGCCCCTTTGTCCAATAACAACACCGGCAAACCCAATTTGAGGCGTTGAAACAATATCATTCCGTTCAGGCCCAGTTGATGAATTGGGCTGTATGCATCGTAGACATGAGAGGGACGAAAGACCGTTAGATTAAACGCGCCCTCTTTTGAGGCTTCTCTCAGTACGGATTCTGCCCTGGCCTTATTAACACCATAATGCCAATGCGAATTAGGGGTCATTGGCTCCGTGAATGGGCTATAGTTCGACTTGACATCATAGACACAAGCTGATGAGCACAGGATGAGTTGTTGTATCTTGTATTTAAAAACCCTCGTCAACAGTTGGGCATGGTTGGCGTCGAAACACAGCATATCGATCACCACATCCGGCTTTGCCTCAGCCGCCTTTGATAGGTCCTCTTGCGAGAATCGATCGCCCCGAACAAACTCAACATTCACTGAGGGCGGATGAGTTCCCCGATTGAAGTGAATGACATCATAACCAGACTTAAGGCATTCATTGGTAATTGCAGAAGAGATGGTTCCAGTACCGCCGAGTATCAAAACGCGCATAAGGTATTACCTAAATGATATATTGCTATGGATATCCAGCATCTTTTCAATGGCTAGATCTGTAAGCTGTTGAAGATTGTGCTTCACCATGACCCCAGGTTCAAACAGATCCGCCATCACATGGAAGGCATGCGAAACATGCTCGTTAGGAGGCAAAATAACTGCGTTGTCATAAACGCTTTTACTGGCTTTTAAGTTCGGTTCTTGAGGTGCCAAAGACTCACCAAAATCTTTTATTACCGGATTCCTAAACAGCGTTTTCGCCCAATCACCCTGCACTTCCGGGCTCAGCAGTTTATTAGCGACTTGCTCCGCGGACGCGTATAGATCCGTATTTAATTTATTTGACAAAAATAGATAGTTACAACTTGCGGAAGATCGACTTCGTCGTGCTATCGACGGAATTGGAGCAATGATCAGGTCCTCTCCAAGTACCTCCATATGACTCCTAATATCCCAATCACCACCAAAGCAAAACGCTGCTCGACGTGTTTGAAATTCGAATACGCTATGATATTGCTCCCATTTGATCGGCAATAGCATATGGTCATACATGAGTTCTTTGTGAAGTTTTAACACTTCATACAAAGAGTCTCGAGTAATCCCAACGTGCGGATTATCTGGGTCGCTCCATAACGGGGATCCTGTACTATATAGTAACGGCAATGCGAAGTAGCTTGCGTTGGTAGGGTAAACAAGCGGATAAAGCAAATGATTACCATTTCGAAGCCGCCAGGTTTCAGTCAATAGCTCGTCGAATGTTGCGGGAATACAATCGGTAAGCGATCGGTTAATGAACATAAGTTGGTGATTACCTCCACACAGTGGTAATCCACATACCTTACCGTCGATTTTAGCGCCTTCATAACAGCTTGGCCTTACCTTATCCAACAAATAAGATAAGGGTGTATCTTCAAAATACGAAAATTCATTGGATTGCCACTTGGTAAAGTAGTCGTTTGGTCCGATGACAGCCATCTTCTGCTTTACGTCATCCTTAGCCCAAAGTGAGGGAAAATCCTCCAAGTATAGGTCATGCATTGTTGGACTGACGCGTACGTCCGCCAGGTTTTCAAGACCCCAATTTTTATAGGTTTCTTCAAATGTAGAATGTAGAGTAAGTAGCATTATTCTTTCGAGGGGGGGCGTATTTTCAGTAGACATATTGTTTCCGATATTATAAGTGTTGAGTTATAAATACTTGTAAGTTATGTTTAACAGATTGTAATATTCGGTCGCTTGCAAGTAACTTTCAGTCCAAATATTCTGACATACCTAGGCACTGTATTGGGTGTAAAGCATATCAATCTCTGCCCGATTAGGTAGCCCGTTAGTTGACCCTTTTGTCGTAATAGCACGCGATGCAAAGATTTGCCCATGAGTCAACGCTTGCCTATAAGTCTTCTCTTCTAATACTGCACTTATAAAACCGGCTACAAAAGCATCACCTGCACCCGTCTTATCGACAACTGCGCCAATGTTGAATGCCGGTTCCCATTCAATACTCTCTACGGACCTCAACCCAATGGTTGCTCCACCTTCTCCATGGGTAACGACCACCACTTCAACATCAAACTCGTACCACAATTGATGAATCAATTCGTGAGAATGCTTCGCCAGCCGCTCAGAACTCAATATCACAATATCGGCCGCCTGAATGAAACTCCTGTGGTAGTTATCTATGTCTACCAAAGCCTGCACATCGACTGCTACCGTCTTTCCCAGTGCCTTAGCTTGAGTCGCAACATGACGGCACCAGTTTTGAGTAGAGGTGAACACAAATTCACAATTTGACATAACTTCAAAAGCTTCCTGCTCGGGGTAGGTATAATTGTTCGCTAGCTTGGGATCATTAATACACTGTCGATTCCCTTGTTGATCAATCAAAACGATGGTTCGAGATGTCACCGGCCAATCTTTTCGAATATTTTTAGTCGACAAATGAAAATCGTTCACTTGGTTAAATACGATTTCTGCCAAAGGGTCTCTCCCCACAACCGAAGCAAAGTTGACATCGTGCCCCAGAGCGAGGACACCGCACGCGACATTAGTGGCAGCGCCACCAATGAAGTCAATTATGCCATCGATCGAAAAAAGGGTGTCACCTACGTTGATAGGGAAGTCGCAAACGTTTACTGATGTATCCAAGTTCAAGTCACCAAAGATAGCTATGCTCTTGTTTTCCATATGGATCTCCGTTTTAAAACTCAATCAAGTATTCCTAATACATACAGCGTTATTTGTATTCGAGCCTTAGCACCCAAGAGCTGAACATGGGCCACGTTAGCCTGATGTTACTTCCGCTACTTGGCACTAAACTAAACTGCTCATCCGAAAGAACAAATTCGTTCGTGCTTTGTGCAGCCAGATTAAAACCTTGAACAACTTCGTAACGTATAAATGCGGGTAACTCTGATGAACTAATGTTGCATATTACTTCTTTGCTGTTTGCACCCGCGGTAGTCTCTCTTTCGAACCAACAAAAAAATAGGTATTTTTCGTCTATCTCCGGTTCCGCGATTAACCACCAGGAGTACTGTTCATAAACACGATATTTTAACAGCATACTGTGTTGAAGGTCGGTTTTCAGAAGAGCATACAGGTCTTCAATGCGATGGTAGCCAGACAGGCAAACTCGATCCTCGCCCCATTTCAAACTACCGGGCTGGTTATTGCAGCGATAAATCCCACTCGAAAAATCCTGATTACCGAGTGTTTCATATTTAGGGCGATTACCAATCCCACCAGTGGAAAAGCGCGACAGAAAAAGTCTAAGTAGAAAGGTAGAACGTTCTTCTCTCATCGGAAGATCCATACCAAGAATCATCGGATGCCCTAAGTCATGGGTATCCACCGCTAGCGCCGGGGCACCAAGGCTGGGATCTCTTATGCTCAGCTGCGCCAATTTTGCATTAAACTTGAACATTTTTTCGATTTTATCTTGGTTTACGGAAAACTTAACTTCATCACCTAGAATCGTGATAAAGCCCGCTTTACGGTATCGTTCGATGTCCGTGCCCATATGGTCAGCTAACATGCCTGCCGCGGGGAATGCCTGCCTTGCACTGTTCGAAATGTCCAACAGCTGAGAGCAGGTCAACTGTTCACAGACAATCACTTCCTGACCATTTCTTAACGGCCGATTTCTAAATACATGGTCTTGATAATCAACGCGGAGAAAGTCAAATCCATATTCCCGGTGTACTTCTGGAAAAAGGTTAGTTAGGAAATCCATGGTCGGCTGATAGGAAGGAGTATCCAACGATTGAGGATCTGAACCATCATGGAAAGGTGAAGAATTTGGTTTCAGGTTGGTATGAAATTTAAATAATGAATGAAGTCCTATACCATGTTCTGACTGATCTTCACCTTCCAAATTACGATAATCCCAAACCGGATGGTTACGCTCATGGTCGTAAAGCTTAATTCCGGGCAATCCAATACCGTTCCAAGTATGGGGAACCATGGGGAAATACCCTTCCTGTCGGATCACGTCCCTAACCAGTTGATGGGCCGCATCCAGACGCTTAATGTCGGCTTGCGTATCCTCTAGTGAACCAATTGAAAAAATATCACAGGTTTTGGAGGCTAAATCAGCGATGTCTCTGACGTATTGTCGTTGGATCGTCTCTTGATACTGCTCTTCAACGGGCATGTCCTGGTAAAGACTCTGATAGTCCGGCGACCACCGCAACCACCTAAACAGTTCTGGACGATCAAAACTGAGTTTTGAAAATGTTGCCGTGTGAGGGGTCATGTCATATCCGACCGCTTTGTTTGTTAAATGACAGCAATCAATGAAGTATCGAAGCTGATCGTAGCGTGAAACCCCGATTGCTTCATAAAAGGAGTTGGTAACGTCATCCGAGATTATTTTAAAACTATCTTGTGCATACACAATACCAAATATACTTTGAAAGAATGGCGCCATATGAATGGCGCCCGCACGAAGGATCGGCAATAGTCGAGTGGCATCGATTAGGTTACCCGTTTGTTCCAGCTCAATATCTGTTGCTCTAACATTAAAAAAGCAGAATGAGGACTGATTCATCCAGGTCGGATCACTGCACGTGGCGACGGGTGAAGGAGGGCGACACCCGCGAAGTTTTTGGTCTTTATATAAAAGGCTAAAGAACAAAATCCCAGTGTATTGGTGCATGGCAAGACAGTCTCTTAACAACTTATCGGGTAAATAACCAAACCTTTTGTACTGTGAATAGGCCGCCTGAGTTTGATCAAAAATTCGTGTGCGCAGTACACAGGACAAATCTATAGCATTGAAAGCGATATCAACAAGCTTTCGCCAATAGGAGGGTAATTCTTCAGATAAATCAAGCCTGTCAATTAATTTCTCATGCTCAAAACATTTAATACTATCCACAAAATAATCACTCTTAATATTTATATGAGTTAGAAATTACGATTCAATCTATAACGCCTTGCTGATTAAGTCATACTGGATAGCATCCGCCCCGTCGGCTTGATTATTTTGAAGATCTAAGTGATCACAAAACTCTAGCCCATTCTGGTGACCTTCGTTCAATGTGTATCGGTGATAATGTCCTTTTAGCAGAAAACAATCCTTGCAATGACTCGGAATTGGTTTTGAATATTCTCGCGACAACCAATAATTATGGTATTCCTTAAAGTGGTCCTTTTCGGTAATCTCTTCGTACGACTCTTGCAGTAAGTTCCCAAAGAATCGACCGTCCCGTTGGTGAAGACCGCAGGGACTAAGATACCCTTTGTGATTAATATACAAAAGGTTAGTACCACAGTACTTATTCAACGTCTTATAAGGGTATGCGCAGAATTCTTTCAAGTTTACCAGAATACCTTCGTCCACTAAGTCAGACTCAAGTCTATTTCGCAGCTTCAGCCAATCCTTAACCTTTATATCGCCCATTTCGACCAATGGCGAAAATGTGATCTGACTGACACCAAATCCTAAGTAGTATTTTTTTACGAACTCCTTCAGTGACTCAAGTGTGTCGTTCGGAAAGATGATTTTGTGAACCGCTACTTGCAGATCCGCACGGCCATTGTTCCGAATGAGAATTAGCTCCCTTAGGTTTTCTTCTACTACGTCCAAGTCTGCCCGCACGCGCACTGCATTGAACACATCACGTCGATGGTCATCGATGGAAAAGGCAAACCAATTTACGCCCGACTTAATTAACTCCTGACTTTTCTTTTGATTGAGCAATGTGCCGTTCGTCACAATTGCGATACTGTGTGTGAATCGTTTCGCTTCGACAACTAATTTGTCTAACCGCTTGTTTACTAGTGGCTCACAATCACCTTGAAAGACAATATTGGTTATCGTCTTTTCGATTTTCTTCAAGGCAATAGCTAGATTTTGCGAGGAAAGGTCTTTAAGTTTTAGGTGGCCATTTACAGTGCAATTCGCTTCGCAAAAGTCACACGCTAAGTTGCATTTATTTGTCGGCTCTACTAAAACCGTTGATGGAAAGACATGCTTCGAATTCAATTAATATTCCTTTTTGGTTAATCCCTATTTACGCAATCTAGCCAACGCCGTTAACTTCACCACTACGCCTAACGGGTCTCCATACAAAAAAATTTTTAACTTATTTAACACTTATGTTAATTTGTTATTATTTACCTGTAAGTTGCTCAAAAAACCTAACCACAAAAATCCTTAAGCTAAATAGTCAGATAAAGCCCTGAACAATAAAAAACAAAATTCATGAAGAAGCAAATTCTTAGAATACTTATTTTACCTTGAATATTACACATATTTCCAGAATATCAATTAAACCCTATCTCCAATTTTATATTGCAAACTGAAATAGGTTAAAGAACACATCTCTACTTAAATATTCTTAGATAATAATTATATTTAGATAATTCAAGTCCAATCAATCCTACAAGATAGTTAAATTGAGCATATCGCCAAGATAAACAACAAATACAAATCGACTTCAGAATATTCAGTAAGTTTAAGTTAACTTACCATGCAACTAAACCTGAATATTAATTTTATTGGTGGAATTTGGTTATCGGTTGATTTCACGATTTGGCTATCTTCACAAGAAAAATATTACGATTATAAGTTTTACTTAAAAAATATTTTATTAAATTGACTTCAGTCAACATTGCTGTTGAATTTGCATTTAGAGCCGACTGCTATTGCCATAAAATACTATTTTTTTATCGGACTCGAAATATTTCACTAATCATTGGGCAACCCCCCCCAACAAGTAACAGGTGCCAAAAGTAGGATTTTCTCGTAATATTTTTTCAAGGAGATTTTGCATGAAAACATCAAAATACTCAGACGGCCAAATCATTGGCATACTCAAACAAGCCGAAGCTGGCACGCCTGTGCCAGAACTGTGCCGTGAACACGGCATGAGTTCTGCAACCTTCTATAAATGGCGAGCTAAATACGGTGGTATGGACGCATCGCTGATGGCTCGATTGAAAGAGTTTGAAGATAAAAACCAGCGACTGATGAAGAGTATGCCGAATAGCGACTCAAGTACGAAATCGTTCATGAAGCCCTGCAAAAAGGTGGTAAAGCCATCTCGGTTACAGGAGGTGGCGTTAAACGCGGTTGAACAGACGGGAGCCAGTATCCGACTTGCCTGTGATGCCGCGGGCATTAGCGAAACTTGCTATCGTTACAGTCCGAAACTGAGTGATAACATTGCTCAGATCGCCGATTGGCTTATTCGACTGATGCACAATCAGAAAAACTGGGGGTTTGGTTTGTGTTACCTATTTTTACGCAATATGAAAGGCTTCGACTAGAACCACAAGCGGGTGTACCGCATCTATCGAGAGCTAGAACTCAATCTCAGGATTAAGCCCAGGAAACGGATCGTTCGAGCAAAACCCCAGCCGTTGACCGTACCGGACGACATCAATGAATGCTGGTCAATGGACTTTATGCACAACCAGCTATCCGATGGCCGTAATTTCCGTCTCTTTAATGTGGTCGACGATTATAACCGAGAAGGTTTTGTAATCCCCCCTGAAATCAATAGCAGTCATATGTAGAGATTTCTCGTAAACTACGAATAGCCAGTTAATCTCCGCACCCCAACCCCCCTACCCCTGCCGCATCGCCAAAATAGCCTTCACATCCAATGCATCCCGATAGCGCACAAAATCAACAGTCTTTTCCCCAATCGCCAAAATCGACATCCGATCGGCCAACTCATTGCCTTGAACTCCCACATGGCCATTTACATGCAACACCTGAATGCGGTCTTTAATCTTTTGATGCAGGGCGAACATGGTCTGGATCAACTCAAGGTTTTTAATCTCCCCGCCGGGTTTTTTCCAGCCTTTCTTTTCCCAGCCCACGGCCCATTGGGTGACGCATTGGATGGCGTATTTGGAGTCGCAAAAGATGGCGATCGAATCGCTCTGCTTGAGCTCGGCTTCGGCCATCACCAACGCCTGGTGCAGGGCGTGCAGTTCGGCGGTGTTGTTGGTGCCGTTGGGGTTGTACAGGCCGTACCAGAGTTCATTGAGTTGGCCTTGGCGATAAACTGCTAAGCCCGATCCGGCTTTGCCGGGGTTTGGGTCACAGCCGCCGTCGGTGTAGATTTCAATGTCCAGGTTTAGGGCGGCAATTTCTTTGGCGGTGTAGGTTTTGACCGTGGCGGCGCTCGATTTTTTGCGCGCGGGGGCGCTCGGGCTGCTGCCGGTGGCGCTGGCCGCGGCGGGCGTGCTGCTGCCGCTAAAGGCGGCATTGGCTTCGGCCTGGGTTTTGAACGATTTGTATTTTGCCCCGGCAAACTTATCGATATGCTTTTTGCAGGTCGCCCAGTCGGTGAATACGCCGGTCTCTCGGCCTTGCCAGACTACATAATATTTAGTGGCCATGATCTACCTTCATAATTAATTTATATTTGCTTTGAGCACTTTTTAAACCCTGATCTAAAACTGGATCGCTACCCGAGAGTTGCCGTCAGCAGCTCAACTTTGGCCAACACCTCGCCATAGCGCAGGCTCTGGCAGGCGCCAAAACCGGGCACCGAGGCGCGCACGCGAAAGCGGGTAAAGAGCGGTACCGACACGCCGGTTAAGAAGCGGCTTTGCAAGGTGGTGCTGATCGCCACGTTTAAGCCCGCGGCACCGGCCTGCTGTTGTAGATAGGCCCGAAAGCCAACCAGATAGGTGTTCAGCTGATCATCGCTCGGCCAATACTCCGGTTCATAACGCTGTAACTGGGCAACCCGCTCGGCACAGACCGAACAATGGCCGCAGCGCTCTGGGACCTGCTGATCATCAAAATATCGGGCCAGATTGTTGTTTAAACAACGATCCAATTGAAAAAATCGCACCAGGGCGCCGATGCGCGCGATCTCTTTTTGCTCATTGGTGCTGAAATAGTCGCTCAAGGACTCAACCAGACCCGGCTGGTTCAGCGCCGCGCTGTTGACCTGATAAACCTCGGTCATCTTGCGGGTTTGCAGTTCAATCAGATTTTGTTCCTGCAAATAGTCTAGGGCGCTGATCACCCGTTGCCGATCGCTCGGATACTGCTGGTGCAAGGCCTCGAAGCGCACCTCACCCCAAACCTTTTTAATGTCGGCGGTGGCGAACAGCGCCGTTAAAAAGGCCAAGCGCTCGCCGCTAAATTGTTGCAGCAACTCGGCCTGAGTGCGCATCAGGCGGAATTTGTACTCGGCAAAGTAGGCATATTTGGGCACCAGCACCTGGCGCAATTCCAGCTGCACCAGCAGGGTCTTTAACGCCAGTAGGCGAATATTGCTGGCAGTGGCCAGGCTGTTCGCCTGTAACTCCCATTGACCGCTTGCGTCGGTCTGGGCTTGGGTCTCCTGGCGGATGGCGTCGAGCACCACCTGGATACCGCTCGGTTCCGGGGTGTCGCCGTAGACGAAGTTCTCGACCGTGCTCAGACCATCAAGATTGGCCAGGGTAATGCACTGTGCCGGCGCGCCATCGCGCCCGGCCCGGCCAATTTCCTGGCTGTAGTTCTCAATCGATTTGGGCAGGTCGTAATGCACCACAAAGCGGATATCGGACTTGTCGACGCCCATGCCAAAGGCGATGGTGGCCACTACCACGGCCAACTGACCTTGCATAAAGCGTTGTTGAATCTGCTGCCGTTCTTCGCTCGGGAAGCCGGCATGGTAGGCCTGGGCATCGATGCCCTGGCGTTTTAGGTAGGTGGCTACGTCGACGGCGGTTTGCTGTAGGGTGACGTAGACGATGCCTGCCTGGGTAGAGCCAGCGCCGTTCTGCGCCTGGATCTGTTGCAACAGCTCGGCGTTGCGTTGTCCATTGCTCACCGGCACTATATCCAGATGCAAATTGGGCCGATAAAAGCCGGTTTGCACTATATGCTCGGGCGCGATGGCGAACTTGGCGGCCATATCGAGCTTGACCTTCTTGGTCGCCGTGGCGGTCAGCAGCAAGACCAGCGGGATATTCAGCTGCTGGCTGTATTGCGGCAACTTGAGGTAATCGGGCCGGAAGTTGTGGCCCCATTCGGAGATACAGTGCGCCTCATCGATCACCAACATCGACAAGGGGATCTGCTCAATAAACTGCCGGAAGCGTTCGTTTTTAAAGCGTTCAACGGAGACCATCAAGATCTTGGTCTGGCCCGAGCGCACATCGCCAACCACCTGCTGGTATTGCGCCGGGCTGAGGGTGGAGTCGATGCTCGCGGCGGGAACACCCTTGGCCTGTAAAAAGTCCAATTGATCCTGAATCAAGGCCAACAGGGGCGACACCACCAGTGTCAGGGCGGGCAGCTGCAAGGCGGTAAACTGGTAGCACAGGGACTTGCCCGACCCGGTCGGAAAGATCGCCAAGGAGGAATGCCCCGCGAGCAGCTGTTGCACACACTGCTCTTGGCCAGCCCGAAACGCCGGGAAGCCAAAGCTGGCTTGCAGTTTTTCATTCAGATTGGGGCTAAGGCTCATGCATT
>NZ_CEYAVF010000027.1:35734-41882 GCF_982785585.1 Reinekea sp.
AAGCCAAAGCTGGCTTGCAGTTTTTCATTCAGATTGGGGCTAAGGCTCATGCATTGGACTCTTATAATCGGCAGGCGAACGAATAACGGTCAGGCGAACGGGCCAGGGACCCAGCTCGACCCTGGCGCGCTAGTGCATATGATGGGTTTGGCCTTCTATTTCAGCCACCTGATAGCCATGCAGGGTCATGGTGCCCCGATAGCGGTATTCGCCGGTCGAGGTGAATTCAAAATAGTAGATCCGCTGTATGCGCAGCAAGCCGTGCCGATCGCGCGCAATCCAAAATTTGCGGATCACCAACGACTCATCGAGCAGCTGTAAGTTGTGCTCCTCGCAATAGAGTTTGACCTTACGCAGGGCAAAGGCTTTCACGCCCTGCCCTTGCCACCAAAAGGCCACCGCGGCAATGATCAGGCCGACCCAGAGTACGTCCGTTAACATCAGGTTCATAAGATTCCTAGGCGAGGTTCGCTTCGCCGTCCGTGACTTCGATTTCATTCAGCAGGTTAGCATAGACGCCCTGCTGGGCGATAAGCTGATCGTGATTGCCGCGTTCGACGATTTGCCCCTGATGCAGCACCAGAATCTGATCGGAGTCGCGAATGGTGCTGAGCCGGTGCGCAATGGCGATCACCGTCTTGGCTTTAAACAGCCGGCTGATCGCCTTCTGGATCAGGCTCTCGGTAACCGAATCGACCGAACTGGTGGCCTCATCGAGCATCATCACCTGACCACCCTGGGCGACGGCCCGGGCAAAGGAGATTAGTTGGGTCTGGCCGGCCGACAGATTGCCGCCGTTGCTGCTCAACTGCAAATCATAACCGCCCGGCTGGGCGCTGATGAAGTCGTCGGCATAAACATACTGGGCGGCCTGCTTGATTTGCTCCGGACCCACGCCTTCCTTGCCGAGGGCAATATTAAAGCCGATCGACTGTTCAAACAAAAACACATCCTGCTGCATCAGTGAAAACAGCGGCGTGACCTGGTCGGTGGGGATCTGCGCCAGTTCCAAGCCATTGAGCAGGATACTGCCGTCATAGTCCTGGTAGACCTTGGCAATCAGGCGCATCACCGTCGACTTACCCGACCCGGTGGTGCCCACCAGCGCCAACTGATTGCCCTGGCGCAAGCTAAAGGAGACATTATTAAGCACCAAGGGCCCACCCGGCTTATAGCGGAAGCTGACGTTCTTGAATTCGAGCGACTCAAAGCGTTGCAGCTTGTCGTGCACCTCGTCGATGCTGTACAAAACCCGGTCCTGTTCGGCCAAAGGCTCAATAAAGAGTTCTTCTATGTGATCAAAGGCGGCAAAGGAGCGCTGGATCGAGGCAATCTGCGAGGTAAAGTCGCGCAGCGGTACAAAGACCTTTTCCAGAGTGTTGATAAAGGCAATCAACACGCCTAGGGTCAAAGCGTCTTGCAGCACCTTGCCGGAGCCATACCAGATGATCAGGCCGATGGTGATGGAGGTCACACCGGTAATAATCGAGAACAGGGCCGCATCATAGGTATTGGTCTTCAACTGAGCATTCTTGAACTCGTCGGTGTAGCGCAAAAACTCCGCCTCCACCTGTTGCTCGGCCCGATACAGCTGCACGGTTTTCACGCCGAGCAGAGCTTCTTGCAAGAAACCGGTGCCCTTGGCCAGCGATGAGCGGGTAATCTGATACATGGCGCGCAGCCGCTTACGGACAAAGTTGGTCAGATACAGCACCGGTGGAAACACCAGCACCACCAGCAAGGTCAGCTGCCAGTCGATAAAGGCCATCATGATGATCAAGGCCACGGTATTGATCGAGTCCTTAACCAGCCCCAACATGCCGAGCACAAAGGATTCGCCAATCGCCTCTAGGTCGCCGGTCAGACGCGACAGAGTAACCCCGGTCGGCGTCTTATCGAAATAGCTGCGCGGCAGTTTTAAGATCCGGGCAAAGAGCGCGCTGCGCATATCGAACACGGCATTCTGACCCACCATGCGTAAATAGTAAGAGTAAAAGGCATCGGCGATATAATTCATAATCAGCACCAACACCAGCAGGCCAATCAGCTGATAGAGACCTTGATAGACGCCCACCGCCAGATGGTTATCGATCACCTTGATAATAAACCAGGGAAACAACAGGTTGGTGGCGATCGACAGTGGCAACATCGCCAAACCGATCGCGGCCGATTTCTTGTAGGCCGACGCGTAGTGGAAGAAGTGTTTCAGATAGCGTAAATCCAGTGCCTTGATCATGTCACGGCCTCCGTCTCATTCTGCTGCAGGTCCCAGGTGGCCTTATAGTAGGCCGAGCTGCGCAGTAAGCTTTGATGATCGCCGCGGGCAACAATGGCGCCGGCCTCCAGCACCAATATTTCGTCCATCTCCTCCAACGCGCTGATCCGATGCGAGACGATTAGCACCGACTGATGACTGATGCGATCCAGCAGACCGCCGAGAATCTTGCGCTCGGTGTCGTAATCCACCGCCGATAAGACGTTGTCCATGATAATCAGGTCACTCGGGCTGAGCAGCGCCCGAGCAATGCTCAAGCGTTGCTTCTGACCACCGGAGAGCATAATGCCCTTCTCACCGACCAGGGTCTGGTCGCCGTCCTGAAAGCGCGCTATGTCCTCGGCAAACTGGCTCAACTGGAGCACCTGATCAACCTCGGATTTGGCCAGATCGGTCGAGCCGAAGCGGACATTCTGTTCGATGGTATTGGAAAAGAGATAGGGCTCCTGGGTAATGGTGCGCACCAGGGCACGCCAATCTTGGCGGGCCAGCGTGGTGATGTCGCGCCCGTTCCAATGGATCATGCCCGGGGCCACATCGAGGTGATGGTTCAAACAATTGACCAGGGTGCTCTTGCCGGCGCCGATGCTGCCGAGAATGCCGACCTTCTTGCCCGGCGTCAGTTCAAAGCTGATGTCGTGCAGCACGGCGCTGTCGCCATCGGGATACTGATAGGCCAGATGGCTCACCGTCAGGGTACCCTGGCCCAGGGCGGTCAGATCGGCCGGCGTTTGCAAGGCCATATCTTGCTCGGGAATCGTACTATTGAGAATAGTCAGTACGCTGTCGATGCTGACCATACCCATCTGATAGACCGTCGCGATCCGGCCCAGATGCATTAACGGCAAGGCGAGCAAGACTGAATAGGATAGGAAGGCGGTAATTTCACCCAGGGTCAGATTCTGTTGCAGCAGGAAGTAGCCGCCCAAGCCCAGGATCAGCACCTTCATCAGGTTATTGGCGTAGTCCAGCACCGGCATAATAAAGGTCTGGATACGGGTAATCTGCATGGTGCAGGTTAACAGCCGTTGATTGACCTGTTCGATCTCGTTCAACACCCAGGTGTCCATCTGTTGGTTTTTAATCAGGTCGATACCCGACAGGTAGTTCATCAGCTGTTCCGACAGATCCTGCAGGCGGGTAAGACGTTCACCGTGCAGCGCGCGCATCTTGCGAAAGCCAATGCGAAAGACGACAAAGGCGAGCAGGATGGGAATTATCGAATAGAGCGTCAGGGCCGGTGAGATGCGCCACATCCAGATCGGCGTCAGCGACAGGGCAAAGATCACATTAAACAGTTGCAAGAAGCCGATGCCGTAAAACAGCCGAATGCCATTGAGGTCGTTATTGATAATGGAGATCAGTTTGCCGGAGCCAAAGCCCTTGTGAAAACTGTTGGGCAATCGATTGAGCTTATAAAACAGATCGTTTTTCAGCGCCGCCTCGGTGATCCGGCCCGGGTTCAAGGCATACATGCGCGACAGGATGCGAAATACCACCATCACCACCGACAAGCCCACCACCCACTCGACATAGCCAAACAGCTCTTGGCGGGACGCCTCGCTCTGGTCACCAAAGAGGTCAATCGCCTGCTGAATGTAACGCGGAATTTCCACCTGCAACCAGTTCACGATCAGAATGCAGAAGATGGCAAACAGATAGGCGTACTTATTGAGCAGCAGGTAATGCAGTATAAAACGGGATTTAGTCATTCTCGGTCTCGGGTTGAGTTTTGCAAGCTAAGGCATATCGGCTTTGACAGGCGTCGAGGATCAGTTCGCGCGGGTCGCCGAGGCGTTCCAGTTCGTCGAGCAGCCATTCGGGTAGGCGCACCGGTCGGGTCTTGACGCCCGGTTTGCGGCCACAGCCGGGCCGAGCGCCACCGCGTTTGCACCAGTCGGACTTATCATCGCACTCGGTTTTCATAACAGATTGGCTCGATCGGGATTGAATTTTGATTAGTGTACAGTTTTCAAATTGAAATGGTACCGCTTATTCAACAGCCGTTCGGTATTCGCCTTGGCCGCAGCTGTAATCGCATTGGTTGGGGTTTAGTTAATGAGCTGATGGGTCGATTTTTTTCACTTTGCTATTACCCTGACAACGTTTTGAACAGTACTTAACCTCAGGCCAATTTTTTGCCCATTTCTTGCGCCAGGTAAAGGGTCGCTGGCAGACCAGACAAACCTTAGTGGGTAAATGACTCTTGCTGTGCGCCATAACCGCTTACCTCACATGTCGATTTAGAATGCGCCGTGCTTCCTGCTTTACATCGGCTCGATCACGCCATGCCCATAACAGATCACTGGCCTGACGGTAGGTCACGGCCGCATCAATGATCGGCGCGGGGTAATCGGTACCCACACTATATTGGTACATTAGTTCTTCCATTGCCGTCATCGTCCAGGGTTCGAATAACAGTGGATTGGGTAGGCTGGCCAATTCAGGGCACCAAACACGAATGAACTCGCCGTCCGGATCGTGTTCTTGGGCCTGTTTTGTCGGGTTGTAAATACGAATGGTGTTGATACCGGTAACACCCGCTTGCATTTGAAATTGCGCATAATGGATGCCGGGCTCAAAGTCTAAAAATAGACCGCCAAGATGCTCAACCCCTCGGCGCCAATCAATCTGTAAGTGATGGCTTAAAAAGCTCACCAGCATGGCGCGCATTCTGAAATTTATATAGCCCGTTTTGATGAGACAACGCATGCAGGCATCGACTAAGGGATAACCCGTCTGCCCTTGCTGCCAGGCGATCAGGTCTGCATCTGAGCGGGCATCGGCACGGTAGGGGATGGTTTTGTAGCCGGCGTTTATATGCTCAAACTGCATATTAGCCTCGCTTTCGAATTTTTGAATAAAATGACAATGCCAATGCAAGCGTGACGCCAACGCGCTCAATGCTCGGCGCCAGCCCTTGCGCTCCAGATGCTGCAACAGTTGCTGATACATTTGGCGCAAGCTGATATTGCCCCACGCCAGATAAGGCGACATGCGCGAGCAGCTTAATTGGCTTTGCAACGGTTTGGAAATAAAGTACTGGTAGTCTTTTCCGCGCGCGTCAAAAAAATCAGCCAAGACCCGGGTTGCCTCACGAGCACCGCCCTGTTGCATGTCGGTATTGGCAACCTTCCAGGCGTTGGGCAATTGACGGGTGTCGAACTTAACTTGGACCACGTCGAGCTTGCCAGGCTGATTTTCAATCAGTTCGCCGGTCATCACGTCTTGCCAGAGTTTGCCCCATGCGGCACGGTTATGACACGGTCTAACGACGGCTGCGGTTTGCGTCTCACGCCAGTTGATGCCTTGCTCAGTGAGCCATTTGGCAACGGCCTTGTCGCGCGCGAATGTATTTGCCAGGCCGGTCTCTTGATAGGAGAAAATCGACTCTATTTGGTAGTGCTGGCTGACCTCACTGAGTGCCTCGATAACAGAATGATGGGCAACCGAAACCTTGCCCCGAATCGTTTTATTAATATCGATGAGTGACTCGGTGACAAAACGCCAATGGCGCTCGGTATAATGGCCATCTTGGAGTAGTAGTGGCTCGAAAACATACAACAACAAGGTCGGCAGACCGGCGTCTTCGGCGAGCTTTAACGGCGCATGATCGCTGACCCGCAAGTCACGCTTAAACCAAACCAGATTAATCCGCGGCCGGTTCACCACTTAGATTGGCCGGTTAACCGCGTCGACAATACCCAGTGGCACTGGGTATTGATTGCCTTTCCATAACTCAATGTCGCGAGCCTCAAGATCAAATACCGGAGCAGGAAGATAGGTCTTTACCGTGCTTGTCGGCATAACAATAAAATTAGTTTACTCAAATCGTCTCAGCGGTCTTGTCAGCGCACCGAGACTGTCGTCTAC
>NZ_CEYAVF010000027.1:41982-48093 GCF_982785585.1 Reinekea sp.
TAGTTTACTCAAATCGTCTCAGCGGTCTTGTCAGCGCACCGAGACTGTCGTCTACTCAGATCATGACGCCGCCGCGCTTAACCGTCAGCCGTGCCCTGACGCTCGGCGGTGATCCGGAATCGGTCCAATTCAAGCTGTATAAGTGTACAGCTTTGATAACAAAATGTACCGCTATTCTGCTAGCCCTTATTTACCCCCTATTCGCGCCCGCTCATCAGCCAATTGGTCAATCTTTATTGCCACCCTCCGCCCCCAGAACGGACACCCGTCGGTGCCCTGTTCGAAATGTGATGCAGCTCTAAAGGGCCTTTACACGTTCGAACAAAGTTCTATTTGGCCAGCGTTAATGGCGCTTTATCGCGTTTTGGGTTTGGCGAAAACGTCCTTTTTGTGTGCTTTTTGCAACCTGAACTTTTTTCAAGCAGCGATCGTCTACAGTATCGTCACTGTCCAATTTGACTGATGATTCGGGGGCTTATGAACAAGATCGCGATTTCACATATTGGCCTGACCGCCAAAGATCAAATGTTGTTGCGTAACCTGTGTCGGCTGTCCAGTACGGTCATGGGGCAGTTCACTCTGGTCGACGATCCGAATTCGCCGCAGGGCGATGTATTGCTGATTAACACCCAAGCCGAGCGGGCCGAGCAGACCTTTAAGGCAGTACAGCAATTCAAACAATTCCGTTCCATTATTGCGCTCCAGGATACGGAACAGGTCACCCATGCCTGGTTACCGAGCGCAGAAATTTTGACCCGACCGATGGTTTTACGGCGAGTCACCAAGGTATTCGAACGTTTGGTCAATCAAAATCGATTGGAAAGTGAATCGAGCACCAGCAACCTAACCATTCTGGTGGTCGACGACTCGATGCCGGTGCGAACCTTTATGAAACAACGGCTGCACGATCTATTGGGCAATCAAATTGCCGTCGATCTGGCCTGTGATGGCACCGAGGCGCTGCGTTTGAGTGCGAACCACCCCTATAACTTGGTGTTTCTCGATGTGCTGATGCCCGATATCGATGGCTACCAGGTGTGTCGGCAAATCAAAGCCCGGCAGCAGGCCTTACCCGTGGTCATGCTGACCAGTAAAGGCTCCACCCTGAACAAGGTCAAAGCCAAGATGTCTGGCAGCAATGGCTACATTACCAAACCGCCAACCGATCTGGCTCTGCTTCATGAGCTGGGTCGCTTTTTACCCACCAGCCTGATACCGATTCATCCAACGCCCCAACTGGTATAACTCAAGGACACTCCGATGACCAAAAAAATATTGTGTGTAGACGACAACCCCGCCGATTTGAAAAACCTGCAGCGCATTATCGCCAGTCAGAATTTTCTCTCCGTGACCGCCAGCTCCGGCGCCGAGGCGATTGCCAAGGCACGAGCGGAGCGGCCAAACCTGATTTTAATGGACATTATTATGGACGGTATGGACGGTTTTAATACCTGTCGAGAACTGCGCAAAGATGCGGAGCTGTCGGCTATCCCCATTGTCTTCGTCAGCAGTAAAAACCAAAAAGCCGACCATATGTGGGCTGCCAAACAGGGTGCCAAGGCGTTGATTTCAAAACCCTACACCGACGCAGACATTCTCAATCAAATAACCGCCCTGGTCGGCTGAGCGAGCCCCGATGACAACTCTCCGACGCGCGCCCAATCGCCTTATGCTGCCCAGCGCGGCTTTGGCTCTACTGAATGCGTCCGAGCCCGAGGACTCAAGTGCCGCGGACTCCTTGCTCAGCGAGTCGGGACCGGCACTGCAGCGCTCGGCCTACTTCGGTTTGAGTTATCAACGTTTTGGCCTGTTGTTCGATGATCGGGTCAACAAGGAACTGGTCGATTTTGAAAATTTGCGCCGCTTACCCAATGCACCCGATTGGCTGCAAGGCTTCACCAATATCCGCGGTGCCATCATTCCCGTGTTCGATTTCCACCAACTGTTTGGCCTAGAGCTGGATCAGACATCCAAAAACCTGAGTCGAAACTACCTACTGGTGATCGGCAAAGGCAGCGAGGCCTTTGCCCTGCCCTTGCAGGAGTTTCCGCATAAGTTGTCCTTTGCCCTCGCCGAGGCCCAGCCAGATCAGGATTTGGCCCCGGCCCGGTTGCGGCCCTTTATTCGCTATTGTTTTCGCCAGAACCGGCCCTGGTTTTGGCTCGACCATAATGCCTTTTTACAGGATTTGAAGTCTCCGGCCTGAGAGCCTGCGACCCTATTTGTTGGAGTCAACTATGAAACAACCGTTACTTGTATGTGCAATGTTGGTCTGGGGTGCCGGGTTGGCCCTGGCCGATGAGGGTGTCTTTGCCAACCAGATAATTGTTGGCGGCGTGATGGACCTGGAAGGCCAGTCTCGCGGTTTAGGCCAGGGCATGAAAACTGGCATTGAGGCCGCCTTTCGCGGGGTGTCGGTCAAGGGTCGACGGCTGAATTTTAAGGTCCTAAACGACTCCTATACGCCCTCCCTCACCGGTCAACAAACCCAACGGCTGATCGATGAGGATGTTTTTGCCGTGATCGGCAATGTCGGCACCCCCACCGCCCAAGTCAGTCTGCCCTTGCTCGCCAAAGCCCGAATCCCAGCGGTCGGCTTCTTTACCGGTGCCGGGCTGTTGCGCCCGGGCGTGGGCGATGTGATCAACTTTCGCGCGTCCTATGTCCAAGAAGCCGCCGCGGTAATCGACGCGGCGATCACCGCTGGGGTCCGGCCGCAGGAGATCTGCGCCTATGTCCAGAACGATGCCTATGGCATGGCTGGCGTGTCCGGTATCAAGGCCGCCCTGCAGAGCCGGCCAAACACGCGCGACATTGTCGCGCGGATCGATCAGATCTTGGCCTTGGACGGGGATAACCCCGAGCGCAACTACCTCGGGCCGGTCGGGGTCTATCAGCGCAATACGCTGAGCAGTCGGGACGGCTATGACTCCCTTAAGGCGTGGGAAAATCAGATCGGCACGCGCTGCAAGCTGGTGGTGACGGTCGGCACCTACGCGGCCATCGGTCGATTTGCCGGCTACGCTCGCTATCAGGGCGAAGACTGGGTGATCAGTGCGGTGTCCTTCACCGGTGCCGAGAATCTGTCCGATATTCTCACCGAGTTTGGCGTGACCGACCGAGTGGTCATGACCCAGGTGGTGCCAGAACTGGACAGCAACTTGGCGATCGTTAAGCAGGCCATGAATGCGCTCGGCGATGACTTCAACTACGTCACCTTTGAGGGCTATCTGGTCGGCCGGATGTTTATTGAAATCCTCAAGGCCTTGCCCGGGGAGCCGAACCGGCGCAGCTTTTTATCGGCCGCACGCAATGCCCGGTTTGATCTGGGTGGTCTGGTGTTGGAATTTATCGGCGATAACCAAGGCTCGGATTTAGTCACCACCACCTATTACAGCAATAAAGAATATCGACCGATGACCACCAGCGATTGGTTAACACTTTTTTAATTAAGGGGTACCGCATGAATTTTCCCAACATTCCCAAGTTACCCATTCGCCTGCGCCTGTTCTCGGTGCTCGCGGTGGCCGCAATCAGCTTGATTATTCTCGCCGGGGTCAGTTACCGGTCCTTATTGTTGGCCGGCGATGCCACCGAAACGCTCAACGATCTCGTGGCCAATGCCACCGAGGTCAGCGACTTGGTGACCAACGTGCAGAGTGAATTCGTCAACACGGTAAACAACATCGACAACGGCCTGGTCACCTGGGACACCGGGGCCCTGCAGATTCGGGCGTCCAGCGTGCGCTTTGCGCAGCAGTGGCAGGCCATCGCCGCACAGCAAGACCTCGACAACGCGCTAATCGATGCGGTGCGCGAATTACAGACGGCCTATGGTCTATTCGAGCGGCTCTCAGAACGCCAATCCCGGGCCGATTTACAGCTGTTCTTGTTAAACGACCTCTATGTTCTGGTTGGGCCCTTTATCGATCAGGCGCAACGTTATAACGAGCAGTTGACCGCCGCGGCAGAGCGTTCGTTCGCCGGTTTTAGCGCCACCTTTACCCAGTCTATCGTGTCCAATTCGGTGGTGATCCTACTGACCGCCCTGGTCACCTCGGTGATTGGCTGGCTGACCTACCAATCGATCCTCAAGCCGGTGCGGCAGATTTCCCAGACCATTAGCGCGGTCCAGGCCAATAACCCCGATGCGCGCACCGGTCTGGTTGCCAGCGCCGATGAATTGGCGAGCTTGGGCGCGACGCTCGACCAACTGCTCGATGAAAAGAACCGCACCCTGAGTCGTATGGAAAGCGAAAACGACCAGCTCAATAATTCGATTATCGAACTGTTGGAGGGCACCTCATTGCTCTCCGATCGCGACCTTACCGTGCGCCTGATCGTAAGAGAGGACATTACCGGTCCGGTGGCCGATGCGATGAATATGGCGACCGAGGAGATCGGCGAGGCCTTGGCGAAAATCCGCCAAATTTCCGATCTGGTCGGCGCCGCGTCGGCGGTGATCGATGAGCAGTCGGCCAAGGTTAATAAGGTCTCAGAAACCAGCCGCCAACTGGTCGCGGCGACCATCGCCAAGCTCGAGACGGTTTCGGCACAGATGTTCCAGATCGCCAAATGGTCACAAGCCAGTAACCAGGTGGCCAAGAAAGCCACGGCCTCAACCGACAGCGCCTTTGAGTCGGTGACCAACACCATGACCAGTATGGTGGACATTCGCGGTTCCATTTCGGAAACGGAAAAACGTATTAAGCGGCTCAGCGAACGGTCGCAAGAAATATCCTCGATTATCGACATCATCAACTCCATCGCCGAACGTACCCACGTACTCGCCCTGAACGCCTCGATGCAAGCGGCTGCGGCCGGCGACGCGGGTCGAGGCTTTGCCGTGGTGGCCGACGAAGTGCAGCGTTTGGCCGAAAGTTCGCGCGATTCCACATCGCAAATTTCGGTCTTGGTGCGCAACATCCAAGCGGAAACGGCGGCTGCCGTGGACACCATGAACCTGTCAATCAGTGAGGTGGTGGCCGGCTCGAAACTGGCCCAATTGGCCGGTGACCAGATGATGGAAACTCAAACCACCACCAAAGACCTGGCACGAGCGGTGGCGAAAATCTCAGAGCAATCCATTCTGCAAGCGCGCGAGACCGATCAGTTGAAAAACCAATCGACTCAAATTGCCGAATCCACCGAGCAAACCCGGCTCGAGCTCAAGCGTCAGGCCGAACAGACTCGCCGATTGGCGTCGGCCTCGCGGGCGTTGGCCAATACCGTCTCGGTATTTGCCCTGCCCAGCCATCTGCTCAGCACCGGCCTGACCGCGGAAATACTCGAAGCCAGCGCGGTTGCGCCAGTTATTGCCTTGGATAAGGCAAAGCCCTTTGGTAATGAACCGTTGAGTGCCATCGCGCGCCCAGCCCAGGCTAACAGATAGACTTCGGCCCCCCTGCCGCGACCGGTGCCAGGTGGCAACCGGCTCGGCTGCAGCGACCTTTTAGGAGTGGCTTATGACGACACAAAACAGCTCGATCGATGCGGTAGCGGCGGAATTTTCAACCCTGCGCGTGCAATTTGAGCACTGGCAGCCTGGCCTGTCGGGTCAGGATTCCGGCGAGGTTTTGGAAACCTATCTGGTCACTCTGTCGATGCTCAGTGAAACCCTGCAGTTGGTGGGCCTCGACGGTCTGTCCGGCTGCCTGGATCGGGTCGCCGAAAACCTGATGCTCGCCGATCCAGACCAGCCAATCGAGCAACAGTTGCATAACTTTGCTCGTTGGACCGCGTTAACCCAAGGCCACCTGAACAATGTCCTCGACCCGGAACCCTGTATCGAATGGGCCAACCTCCTGGAACATGAAGACTGGCCGAGCCCGATGGATATTCGCGAGAGTCGGCAGCTGATCGATCAGTTCGTGCACGACCAACAACGTCTCGATACTGAAGAGCCCGACACTCGCCCCGAGTATCGACTCGACGAGCTCAGCACCCGCTTCTCAGACACCACCGACAGTGAGGTGCTGCAGGCCTTTTTGCAAGACACCCCGCATCAGCTGGAGGACTTATCGCAGCAGATCAATCAATTCAATCTGGCCACCGTCAACAGTCAAAGTGCCCCGAGCCTGCAAGCGATCCAACGCATCAGTCATACCATCA
>NZ_CEYAVF010000027.1:48193-50696 GCF_982785585.1 Reinekea sp.
AACAGTCAAAGTGCCCCGAGCCTGCAAGCGATCCAACGCATCAGTCATACCATCAAGGGCAGTGCCAATTTGGTGGGTATTACCGCCATGGCATGGCTGGCGCATGAACTGGAGAGCTTTTTTGAACAGCTCATCGATGGCTGCCTGGACGACCCCGGCCAGCAGTGGCATTACGGTGCCGATGCCAAGGATCTGTGTATCGCCACCGTGGATACGCTGCAGACCTTGCTCGACAACGCTGAGCATGAGGCCGGTGACGACTCAGATTTCGCCCCGATGCTGACCGCCCTAGCCCAATGGCCCACCTGGCCGGTGAGCCATTCGCCTTGTGTCGAGTCCGACCCGGCAGTAGCGGCCCGCGAACCGGTGCCATCCACGCCAGACCAAGCTCCTGACACGACCGGTGCCGCAGACTCGGGCCTCAAGACGATGGACTCGGCCCCATTAGATAAGGCGGAATCGCTTACCACGCTGGATTCCGCCCGTTCTGCGGGCGACTCGGTCCAGCCGAGTCAGGAGACCGATCCGCTTGCCCTCACACCCCAAACCCGACCGCCCAACGCAGCCAAGCCGGTCGATCTGGGCGGTCCGATCGACGCCCCGATGCCGGTGCCAGAGCGCCGCCGCCTGAATGATGGCGATGAGGATGTTTGGGTCGAGTTGGTCGAGGAGATGTCGATTAACCTCGTGCAAAGTCAGGAACTCTTTAAGCGCGTCAGTGGCAATTTACGCGAGCTGAAGGACCATGATTTGCATATACAGGAACGGCGTTTTGAATTGGAAAATGCCGTCGACAGTCGCAGTATGGCGCAGGCCAATGTGACCACCGCGAATCCGGAATTCGATGCCCTGGAAATGGACACCTACGACGACATCCATCGCAGTGCGCATCAGTTTATCGAAGCCATTGCCGACAACCGGGAAATGGTCCTGCTGTTGCAAAAGCAAATCAGTCTGTTCGACGGTCTCATCCGCCAACAGCGACGCTATACCGAGCAGTTCCAGCATCAGGTTATGCGCTCCAGCCAGCAAACCTTTGCTAGCCTGAAGACCCGACTGCAACGCTGTGTGCGCCAGGCCGCGCGCTTTACCGACAAGGAGGTCGACCTCTTTATCGCCGGTGATGACATACGGGTCGACCGAGCCATCGTGACCGCCCTGGCGGACCCACTTATGCATCTACTGCGCAACTCGGTGGACCATGGCATCGAGGCCGAGCGCGGCGCCAAATCCGCCACCGGCCGCATTGAATTGACCTTCCGCATAGAGCAACGCCATATTGAGATCCGGCTGCGCGATGATGGCGGCGGTATCGATGTCCAGGCGGTCACCGAGGGTGCCCGCCGACGCGGGCTTATTCCGGACGATGTCCACCTGTCCGACCCCTTGCAACTGATCTTTGCCTCTGGGGTCACCAGCCGCGAAAGCGTTACCCAGCTCTCGGGACGGGGTATCGGCCTAGACGCCGTGGCCTTCGATGTCAAAAAACTCGAAGGCCAGATCCGGGTTAATTCGACCCCGCTGCAGGGCACCGAATTTGTAATTCGCATCCCGCTGCGCCAAGTCACTCGCCATATGATTGTGGTCAGCCTGGGTGAGGAAAGCTTTGCCATCGACAGCACTCGGATCCAGCAGATTATTCCGCCGGATGAGTCCTTCGCCGAACAGAAAGGAGAGCAATGGATCGTCAAATGGCAAGACCAATGGCTGCCCTTTATGGAAATGCACAGCGGCCTAGGGTTGACGCCCTATTCCTATGCAAGCGGGGCCATACGTCATCCCCTGTTGCTAATTGACTACCAAAACAAGACCGTCGCAGTGGCTATTGACCGGTTGCAAAACAGTTTTGAGCTGGTGCTAAAATCGCTTGGCCAGTATGTGCCAAGCATCGCGGGCTTATCGGGCATCACTCAGACCGGCGATGGCCTGTTGATGCCGGTATTAAGTGTCGAAGCGCTGCTCGAGCGCGGCACATCGGGCCTGGGTGTCGGTTCAATCGCGCCCGCCGCGGCGAGCGAGCGCCAAACGATTCTGGTGGTAGACGATTCACTGAGTCAGCGCAATGCCCTAAAACTGCTGTTGGTCGATTCCGGTTTCGATGTACAGACCGCAACCGATGGCATCGATGCGCTCGAGAAGGTGCGTTTGGAGCTGCCAGCGGTCATGCTGGTGGATATGGAAATGCCGCGTATGAACGGCCTGGAACTGACTCAGGCGATCAAAAGCCAGAGCGCCACCAGCCATATCCCGATTGTGATGATCACCTCGCGCTCCCAGACCAAACACCGTCAGCAGGCCAAGGCCGCCGGCGTGGACGACTACCTGACCAAGCCGTTCAATGAGAACGAGGTCGTGGATACGGTTCTAGCACTGCTGGCCCAGATACCCAATGCGGTGCCGGGTGATCGGCCTTGAGCGCCTATATGGGGATCCGTTTGGGCGCTCTCTATTTGGCCCTGCCGGGTGATCAAATCAGTCAAATCAATCTGCCCAATGACCTGCA
>NZ_CEYAVF010000028.1:0-41443 GCF_982785585.1 Reinekea sp.
TAGGGTTTTACGGTCGATACTGCTGTTTGTTATTGCTAATCCCATGATGGATAAGGCCATGAGATAGATTCTATCTTCGGGTTTTGTTCAACCAGATCACCAATTGTCGCGTTTTCTGGGGACATATCAGGCATTTCGATTGCTTGATCAAAACCACTGGGTTCAAGACTAAATTCATAATAGATGCTATTGGCCCCTAAGTTGTTGGTGTGATGTCCTGCGCCAAATATAAGTTCATCAGAACGCTTTAAAACTACATCGCGATAACTGTCACCAACTCTCAAGCCATACTTATCAGTTATCGTAGGTGACACAACGACCAATAGATGCATAGGGTATTCAGCCACTGCTTCTTCTGTATCAATATAGGAAACGATGTAAAAAATAAGCTCGTCTAATTTGTAGACTCCCAGAAAGTGAAAATCTGGAGAATCGCCAGATCGAATATCATGAACCACATCGTATTCAGGAAAATGTAAAGCCAACTTCTCTTTAGAGATCAAAAGTTCCGGACCAAGAATTAATGGCCCTAACTTGTTGTTACTCAATTCAAGCCCAAACAACGAACTTGCAATCATAAAAATCACTATTATAAAGACTGACTTCATTGTTAACTCTTAACTATAACGCTGCGCTGACAGGCCTATCCAGTGCATCATTTTGTTTGGTTTTTTTACAATAATTCATTGATTCGTTTTCGAAGGATAGGAATGATTTCGGATTTGAACCGCGGGTTTCGTTTTAACTCTAAATTATGTCTTGGACTTGGATATGGTAAAGGTAAAATATTTGGCCAGTAATCTTGCCATGATTTAACCGTCTCTGTCAGTGACAGTTTATTTTCTGGTAGATGATAAGACTGGGTATATTGCCCGATCACAAGCATGAGTTACACTTGAGGCAATTGGTCTAATAGTTTACCCCTCCATGCTCGCAGACGAGCTCCACTTGCATCATCAAAGGGCATATCTGTTTCATGCACTTTTCTTCCAGGCGCTTGGCTCGCAATTAGGATTGTGGCCTTAGGATCTATTTGAATTATAGGTCGCACTCCATGCGGTAGGTGTATAGAGCAATTTGTACAGGTTTCTGATTCAATTCGCGCAATAACTATCACCCAGCATGAAATCGAGTGCTAGCACGCTGCCAAAGCAAACCTTTCGTGCAGCGACCAAATCCTCTCGACTGGTACCCAAGGGTCCACTTAAGAAGCGTTATCCGTTTCGGAATCGAGAACAATATCATTTTTTATGCTGAGCACTACCAGATACGCGAGGTTCAATGGTGGTGTAATGCATAACAGTACGCCAACTAGGGCCGCTAATTTGGGCTTGCTAGTTTTACGCCTACCTAAGTAATAGCTTAGCGCTCCGACTATAAACATCGAATAAAAAACCAACTCGCCAAAAATCGTTACGTTCAAAACCATGACCCCCTGCTTTTTTTTAGCATTAAAATTAGCCTCAATAAAAGAAAATCTTTCATTCTTGGCTGCTCAGCTCAGACTAGCATGACTTCAGCCGCAGCCGGTAATAGAAATTATTTACGCGGCTCTTGATCCTCACAAGTAAGACCCTTGCCGGCATTGCCATATTATCAGGTATTTTGATCCGGACGCGCACTAGCGGGGGCTATCCGACTACTAGCGGGTGACTGTCGCCCTGGCAATTGGCTCTGATATTAATCGAGCGCTGAGATTATCGCCGATCAACCTACTGCCGGTTGATATGCTAATATAGCCTACATTAACGGGCCCTCAGCCTTAGGCTTTATGCCACCATTCGCGCTCAGCAGGAGTAGCTCGGTAAACGCTCGAGCCACCATCACCGCCAAGATGCCGACGACGGTCAAAACTGGAATAGAGGTAAGGTATGTACAAGCTCCTAGCATTGGACTTAGATGGCACAGTGCTCAACTCTGATAACCGCATCAGCGCCCCGTTGCGCACCGCGCTTCGGGCCCTGCAGCCATATGTGCACATAGTACTGGTAACCGGGCGACATCATACCGCCGCCAGGCCCTACCATGCAGAGCTGGGGCTGACGTCACCCATTATCTGCTGCAATGGCACCTACCTGTTTGATTACGCCCAGCAGGCTGTTGTGCAGCACAACAGCATCGGTAAAGACCAGGCGCGGGAATTTGTTCGCAACGCAGAGGCCAAAAATCTGAAGCTCGTCATGTATGCTCACGACGCAATGCTCTACTCGCGCAGTCAACCTATTACCTATATGGAAACACTTTCGCGTTGGGCAGACACTATTCAGGTCGAGTTACGCCCCGATATTCGTCAGATAGAGAGCTTTACCGATGAACTCGATAATACGGAGCATGTTTGGAAATTTGTTATCGAAGGCGACGACGTCGGTGATTTTGACCAACTCGATTATATCCGGAGCAACTTTTCCGGTGAGCGCTCATGGCTCGACCGCATCGATTATGCCAAGCACGGCAATAATAAAGGCAAGGCTCTGGCCGAGTACGTTCAACAACGGGGCTTTCAGGCCGATCAAGTGGTCGCTATTGGCGATAACGACAACGATATCTCTATGCTAAGGTATGCCGGCCTAGGGGTTGCAATGCTGAATGCGAACGCTGATGTCAAGCAGGCCGCACAATTGACCACTCAAGCCAGCAACGATGATGCAAACGGGCTCGCAGCTTTACTCGTAAAGCTTTTTCCAGGCGAATAGTCGGCCTAGGTAATTCTGTCCTGGTGGTATACCGGGCAAATTATCATCTGCCCGCATTGCAATACGGAACCCTCTATGGGAATCCTTTTCGCCTTTGGCAGCACCAAGGCTCATCTCCGCACTCTGGACATAGGAAAGGGCCTGGACACGCACTGTAGCATCGATAAAACTCTAAAAGACATTGATTGTGCAGCACCATTGGTGATAAAAATGTACGCCTCAACGATCAGTGGTTTGATCATAGGATTGCCGCTACAACCCGATTACAGCATAAGGCCAACCCCGTTGGCATCGAAATTTTAGCACAGACACTCACCGCCTTACCGGCCAAGGAATGCAAAGTATGAATCAACTCGCCCAATTACGTGAATTCACTACAGTTGTCGCTGACACCGGTGAAATCGATGCCATTAAGCAGTACCAACCCCAAGATGCTACGACCAACCCTTCGTTGATCTTAAAAGCCGCCCAGATTCCGGCCTATGCACCCCTAATTGACGCCGCCATCGCTTGGGCAAAAGGCCAAAGCGATAGCCCAGAGCAGCAGGTCAAAGATACCTGCGATATGTTAGCGGTGAATATCGGTAAGGAAATTCTGAATATCGTGCCCGGCCGTATTTCAACCGAAGTCGATGCCCGCCTCTCTTATGACACCGAGGCCAGCATCGCCAAGGCGCGTCAACTGATCGGCATGTACCATGATGCCGGTATCACCAACGAGCGCATTCTGATTAAGCTCGCCGCCACGTGGGAAGGTATCCGTGCCGCCGAAGTGTTGGAAAAAGAGGGCATCAACTGCAATCTGACGCTGTTGTTCTCCTTTGCACAGGCGCGCGCTTGCGCTGAAGCCGGCGTCTATCTGATATCGCCCTTTGTCGGCCGCATTATGGATTGGTACAAGGCTAAAGAAGGACGTGACTTCGGCCCGTCAGAAGACCCGGGTGTGGTGTCTGTCAGTGCGATCTACGACTACTACAAGTCGCACGGCTATAAAACAGTCGTGATGGGTGCCAGCTTCCGCAATACCGGCGAAATTTTGGAACTGGCTGGGTGCGACCGCCTCACCATTAGCCCGCAATTGCTCCAGGTCCTGAAAGAGACCGATGGCGTAGTGGAACGCAAGCTGGTGCCGACTGCCGATGTGCAAGCAGCGCCTGCGGCCATGACCCACGCCGAATTCCTCTGGCAGCATAATGGCGATGCCATGGCGACGGAAAAACTCGCCGAAGGCATTCGCAACTTTGCGCTTGACCAAGGCAAGCTCGAAGTGATGATTGCCGCAAAATTATAACAGACCGCGGAGTCTGCATTGCAAGCACCCCGGCCAAAGCAACCTCAGCCCACAGGACTGGGGTTGCCTGCTACTGGGCTGAACGTTACTCCCACTCCATCTCGATAAACACCTGCTGGGCGTTGCGCCCAGCAATCGCATCGAAGTTTTCCAAATAGACAAACTCGGACTGATCCAGACTGCCGATCTCGGTAATTTCACGACCTTGGTCAATAAAGTCCCCGATCGCTGCACGTAAAAAGACCAAGTAATCATAGGTGTCTATGGTCGCTTCGGCCAAGGTGGTCGGCTTGCCGTGCCCAGGCACCAGGTAGGCCGGCTTATAGGCTGCCATGGTTTGAAAGACGTTGATCCAGCTTTTGCTGTTGGACTGGGTGCCAACCCCCAGCATGCGTTCAACATAAACGATGTCGCCGCTGAACATAACGCCTTTCTGCGGCAGCCAAACAAAGCTGTCCCCAGGGGTATGGGCCGGGCCGGCATGATGTATTTGCATGACCACGCCACCGAGCTCTAACTCGAAGTAGTCTTTAAAGGTCGTATCGGCCGTTAGCGGCACAGTCTGGGCCATGAACTCTGCGTCAAACAGGTTGCCGAGCGAGATAAGCTGATCCTGTACGCGTTTATTTTGGTCCAGTACGGCTTGTTCACTGGCGATAATTTGCGCGCCCTGCTGCTTAAAGTAGTCATTACCCAACCAGCGATGGTCTTGCCCACCGGTATTAATAACCGCAACAACGGCTTGGTCGGTAATGTCTTTGATCAGCAGATCGATCTCTTGAGCACCCTGGTAGGTCCCGCCTGAGTCAATCAGAACAACCCCCTCAGACGTCACAACGAGCCCAAAGGTTGCATTGTTGCCCCTATTGGCCAGCGTGCGGTTACCGAGCTCACCGACTATGGCATAGACCCCGTCGACTACTTTGTGGCGCTCTAGCGGGGTATCGGCCCAGGCTGGGCTAGTGGCAAGTACGACGAACAACAGGCCAGAAAAGTGTTTGGTTAACTTCATAGAAAAAACCTCATATTAACATGCCAATATGTGCGCCAACCGATTGAGATTAGACATCACATCGAACGGTACTGCACAGCAAAGCCCGTCGCTGTAGTGGTCACCTTATGACCACGGTAAGCGAATACGCGCTAGGCTAAAACGTCTTTAAGCTCATTGAGACTTGCGACAGTCGCCGTTGGCTCAATGCCCCAAGGGTCAAATATCGCATCCTGCGAGCGTTGCACCCAAGCCGATTGTAACCCGGCTGAGATCGCGCCAATAACATCGAATGGATTGCTTGATATTAACCACGCCGCGCTGCCTAGGGCACCGGATTGGCGTAAAAAATAACTGTAGACCCCTGGGTTGGGTTTAAAGGACCTAATGTCCTCTACACTGACGACGCCATCAAAGTAAGTCCTAATGCCCGCGTTCACCAGCAGCTCTTCAACCGCGTCGGTACTCCCGTTGGAAAAGGCGAACAAGCGGTAACCCGCAGCCTTCAATTGACTGAGGGACTCGATAACATCCGCAAAGGCTGGCAGGGTGCGATAGTTTTTTAGCAGCTCGGTTTTCTGTGCTTGGGTGAGCGACACTTTGAGGTAGCTACAGGTAAAATCTAGCGCATTGCTGGTGCAGACAGAAAATGGTGCGTAGTTCTGCATTAAGCCTCTGCGGAATGAATACTCCAGCTGCTTCTCTCGCCAGGAGCGCGAAAACTCAGACGCCTGTGTGCCGATCATTTTCTCTAGGGACGACACTATGCCCTGGGTATCAATCAAAGTTCCGTAAACATCAAAAGCAAGTGTGACTGACATAGGGTTTTCCTTTAAAAGTACTATTAGCCTAACAATATGGCGACCCATGGTTGGTTCACCAATGGCTTGAACTCCGATGGCCGAAGGATCAAGGTAAAACGCCTGAAGGCCGGCCATAAAAAAACGCGGCTAGGCCGCGTTTCGTTTCGTTCGCTTAACAGATGCTTATTTTAAGAAGCCTTTCTGGACAAACTGGCCGTTTTCCACAACCATTTCAACGATCAGGCCCGGTACGTCGCCATTGGCGTCGAACTCATGGTTACCCGAAGCGCCTTCAAAGTTGATGTCTTTACCGGCGGCAATCAGTTTCTTCGCCTTGGCCCACTCACCTGGCAAAACGATCTCACCCGGTGCGGAAGACACTTTACGCAGCGCAGCGCTTAGGCCAGCCTTGTCGGTGGTGCCATTTTCTTCAATTGCCAGCGCCAATAGGAAGGCGGCGTCGTAGGCTTGGGCCGAGAACACTGCATTCGGATCCAACAGCAATGCCTTCATTTCTTTGGCGAAAACGTCTTTACCAGGAACATCGGGTGTGCCCGGCTTGGTGGCAATCATGCCATCGAGTACATCAGCACCGACCGCGTCGATCAGCGACTGACCGACCATGCCATCACCGCCGATATAACGGGTGAAGTCACCGCTTTCATAGGCCTGACGCAAGATAGTCTGGCCCGATCCGTCGGCATACGCCAACACGACAAGGGTTTCGGTTCCAGTAGAAGCCAAAGATCCCAGCTCGGCACGATAGTCGGCCTTGCTGTCTTCATGGGCTTCGTTCGCGGTTACGGTACCGGTGAAAGACGCTTCCAATGCATCGGCAAAACCTTTGCCGTAGTCGTTGTTGACATAGGTAATGGCAATTTCAGTAATGCCTTTCGCGGTTAGCAAGTTAGCCAACATGGCACCCTGATAAGCGTCTGACGGCGCGGTGCGGAAGACTAAATCGTTGTCATCCAGGTCGGTCAAGGCCGGTGAGGTGGATGCCGGAGAAATCATCGGCACGCCGGCCGGTATGGCGATATTGTTCGCAGCGGCAATCGTCGCGCCAGAGCACAGGCCACCAACTAGGGCAATAGCGCCTTCGCTGTTGATCAGGCGGTCTGCGCCATTAGAGGCGGCTGAGGCGTCAACACAGGTTGTATCGGCACTGGGCATTTCAATCATTTCACCCTGCAGCAGGCCACCCTGGGTGTTGACGTGGGCAATGGCTACCTTGGCGCCTTCAAAGATCGGTGGGGTCAGACTTTCGATTGGACCAGTAAAACCACCCAGAAAACCAATTTTGACGTCAGCTTGGGCTACATTCAGTAACGATACACCCGCAATTGCAACAGCTAATAATGTTTTGTTTATCATTTAGGATCTCTCTATTTTTTTTATACGTGTTTGACCTAGACATGGTGCGGAACCTTGAAAAAAAACACAAGGGAATTAACTGCCTCATTTGCCTAGCGGAATGATTATTTAGCGGTCGGGGTCCTATCTGGGCAATTGGCCCTCAGGGCACCGGCGTATCAACCCAGAGCACGGCATCGATCCGTTCGCCGTGCAGGTTCATACGCCAATCCAGATGTGGCCCGGTGGCACGACCGGATGCGCCGATTTCAGCCAACAATTGACCTTGGGCAACCACCTGGCCGACCTCAACCAACAGTTTAGATAGATGTAGGAAGCTGCTACTCAGGCCGCCCCCGTGATCCAAGACCAGCGTACCGCCGCTAAAATAGAGATCCGCTTCGGCCAGGACCACGATACCCCCAGCCGGCGCTATCACAGGGGAGCCGGTCGGGCTGGCAATATCAACGCCCCAATGGGGCGAGCCGGGAATGTCGTTATAGTAGCGTTGACTGCCATAGACGCCCGAAATGCGACCCTGAGCCGGCCAAATAAATTGTTCTTCGCGCCAAAATAGAAGCTCATTGCCTGCGGCTCGTGCACGCTTGACCGCCTGTGCTTCGCGCACGATTCGATCAGTGAACGATTTGGGTGGCGTGACCAACTCCTTCGGCAACCCACTCACCCGTTGAATATTAAAACTCCGACTGTCAATCCACAGGTCGAGGCTTTCGGTCTGACCGATGTCATCGGTGACCGCCAGTTCATGCTGGCCGGCAAGCTCTCGGCCAATGCCAATGGCTAGATAACCGTCACTATCGGTCTGGTACAGACGATCTTGAAACTGAACCGAGTTGCCTGGATCGGTCTGCACGATAAGATAACCACCGCTCACGGCGGCCTGTTCGATGACCACCATCAACTTAGCAGCCGATTGGTTCATTAAACAGATGAAAAGTAAGGGAGAAATCCGCACAATTCGCTTCAATTGGATCGACATCATGATCGGCAAACCTTCAATTGGATGGCTGTGAGCAGCCAGTGTAGCCGTATTTGCTACCTTTCTGGGTTTTTTTAGGTGTTGCTGGGTATAATCCCTGCAATATGCCTCTTCGCATGAATTCAACGCCAACACTATCAGGCTGGACAATGTCACAAAATATTCTCGTCATAAACTCAGGTAGCTCTTCGGTAAAATTCTCACTCTTTGATATGACTCATCAGACCGAAACCGCCAGTGGACTGGCAGAACGGCTCGGCTCAGACGCTGCCGCGCTGACGCTGCGCTGGGCCGATGGCGAATATCGCCAAGCCCTACACGACAGCGACTATGCAACGGTCCTGACCCAGATCATTGCGGTATTGACCGAGCAGCAGCTGTTGCATCACTTGCCCAAGGTGATCGGTCACCGTGTGGTGCACGGCGGCGAGGTTTTTAGTGATCCGGTTATCGTAACGGATGAGGTCCTGGCTAGCATTCGTCAGTGTATTGCGCTGGCACCGTTACACAATCCGGCCAATCTGGCTGGCATAGAGGCACTGGCGACGCTCTATCCAGACATTCCTCAGGTCGCGGTGTTCGACACCGCCTTTCACCAAAGCCTAGCGCCCAAGGCCTTCTTGTATGCGGTGCCTTATAAGCTCTATGAGCAACAGGGTGTGCGCCGCTATGGTTTCCATGGCGTGAGCCATCAGTACGTCGCCGCCGAAGCCGCCACACGATTGGGTATTAGCGCGCAGCACGGCATCATCAGCGCCCATCTGGGCAATGGCTGCAGCGCCTGTGCCGTGGCCAACGGCCAATCAATGGACACCACGATGGGTATGACGCCACTGGAAGGCCTGGTCATGGGCACGCGCAGTGGCGATGTCGACCCGGGTTTGCACCAGTTTTTGTACCAACAGAAGGGTTGGGATGTCGAAACGGTTACCAACATGCTCAACAAGGAAAGCGGTATGCTCGGCCTCTCGGGCCTGTCCAATGATATGCGCACCTTGGAGGCCGCGGCTAATGAGGGGGTCGAACGGGCACAATTGGCGCTGGCGGTTTTCTGCTTTCGCCTGGCGCGCCATATCGGCGGTTTGGCAACCGCGCTGACCCGCCTGGATGCCCTGGTATTTACCGGCGGTATCGGCGAAAACTCTCGATTTATTCGCGCTACGGTGATTGAAAATCTGGCGATCTTTGGCTTCCGATTGGACAACGAGCTCAATGCCCGCAATGGCGATATGCTCGGCGTCATCTCGACCGGGCCAGGCCCAAAGGTCGTGGTCATTGAGACCAAAGAAGAATTAATGATTGCCCGAGCCGCTCTAGCTCTAATTTAATGCGATAGCTTAAAAGGTAACGCAACGTGAAATATACATATTTTGTCACCGCCACCGGCGCCGGCACTGGCCTCACATCGGTCTGTCTCGGCCTGGTCCGAGCCTTGGAGCAATTGGGCGTTCGAGTCGCTTTTTGCAAGCCGATCGCCCAGCAATTTGACAAGGAGCAAGGCCCTGAACGTTCAACCCACCTAGTCAATGTAACGCTCGGCTTACACCCAGAAAAGCCAATCAAGCTGGCCCATGCTCAGCAGCAACTGGCCCTGGGCCAGGCCGACCGCCTGATGGAAGAAGTCATCCAGCTCTCCCAGGCGTCGGGCGAAGATGCTGACATTCTAATCGTCGAAGGCCTGGTGCCGGTTGCCGATGAAAATTACATCGCCGAGCTGAATCGCAATATGGCCAAGGCGTTGGACGCCGATGTTATTCTGGTCTCGGCCAAGAACAGCGACAGCACGGCTCAACTGAATGAACGCATTAAGATGACGGCCAGTCTATTCGGTGGCATCCATCATAGGAAAGTGGTCGGTTGCATCCTCAACAAGGTTGGTGCGCCAGCGCCGGCCAGTCAGCAGGTGATCGCCGAAGAAGACCCAGAGGAGCTGGGCACGGCCAAACACCACAGTGCCGAGGAATTTGCCGCCATCTTGCCGATATTCCAGAAAGATGATTTTAAATGCATTGGCGCGGTGCAATGGAACCCTTTACTGGTTGCCCCACGCACCGCAGATGTTGCTGAGCACTTGGGCGCGCGCATTATCAATGAGGGCCAGATGAGCGAACGGCGGGTGCAATCCATAACCGTCTGTGCGCGCACCATGCCCAATATGCTGCATACGCTCAAGGCCGGCACCCTAGTGGTGACGCCCGGTGATCGGGACGACATTTTACTCGCGGCCTGCATGGCGGCGCTCAATGGCGTGCCGCTGGCAGGCGTCATCCTAACCGGCGGTCTACAACCCATTCCCCAGGTGATGGATCTGTGCCATTCGGCTTTCTTAACCGGTTTGCCGGTGTTGACCTCGGAACACAATACCTTCCGCTCGGCCCAGCTGTTGAATTCCATGAATACCGAAGTCCCGGCCAATGACATCCAGCGCATGGAAAGCGTGATGAACGCGGTGGCCGGTTCGATCAATGCCAAATGGTTGGCCGAACGGGCCCAGGTTATTGAAGAGCGGCGTTTATCGCCGCCGGCCTTCCGTCACCTGCTGGTCAAACGCGCCCGCAAAGCGGCCAAACGCATTATTTTACCGGAAGGCAGTGAACCGCGCACGATTCGAGCCGCGGCCATTTGCCACGAAAAGGGCATTGCCCATTGCGTCCTGTTGGGCAATCCGGATGAGATCCGCCGTATCGCGCAAACCCTCGATATCATCTTGCCCGACTCCATCGAGATCATCGATCCGGCCATCGCCGTACCCAAGTATATTGACGCCATGGTTGAGCTGCGCAAACACAAGGGCCTGAGCGCGCCAATGGCCGAAGCCCAACTGGAAGACCCGATCGTTTTGGGTACCATGATGTTGGCGCTGAATGATGTCGACGGCTTGGTCGCCGGGGCCATCCACACCACGGCCAATACCGTTCGCCCCGCCCTGCAACTGATCAAAACCCGACCCAATACCAAGTTGGTATCGTCGGTGTTCTTTATGCTGTTGCCCGATCAGGCTGTGGTCTATGGCGATTGCGCGATCAACCCGGACCCTAATGCCGAAGAGCTAGCCGATATTGCCATTCAATCGGGCGATTCGGCGCGGGCCTTTGGTATTGAACCGCGCATTGCGATGATCAGCTATTCGACCGGCATATCGGGCACCGGCAGCGATGTTGAAAAGGTCCGTGAAGCCACGCGTATTGCGCAAAAACTGCGCCCCGACCTGCTAATTGACGGCCCCATGCAATATGACGCCGCCAGCACACCGTCGGTCGCGGCCAGTAAGGCACCGGACAGTTTGGTCGCGGGTCGGGCTACGGTGTTTGTTTTTCCCGATCTCAATACGGGCAATACCACCTATAAGGCGGTGCAGCGCAGCGCCAACGTGATCAGCATTGGCCCCATGTTGCAGGGTTTGCGAAAGCCGGTGAATGATTTATCACGCGGGGCGTTGGTTGAGGACATTGTCTACACCATCGCGCTGACGGCTATTCAGGCGGACCAGATGAGTGACCAATGAACGCGGCTCAGGCTAACCCCACCCCCCAGGCTTTTCGACCCTTTCCCCGTTCGAAAAGGGATTAAACTAAACCCTAGGGTAAGTTTAATCCCTCATTAAAATTACAAAGGCGCGCAACCGCCACGGGACGCATTCCTTCCCTCACTCTGCCGGCCAACCACATCAACGGCGCCCTTAACCGATGCTGGCGGGGAACGATGTTTTGCGCATAACAGCCGCCTGCCTGGCGGGCCGGTTAGATCAACCAATAAAAGATGGACAGCCGTATATTAATTTTTACTGCCTATCAACTCGTTTTTTAAGTCCATATACTAGCTCCCGGCAAAGGAAGGAATGAAAAGTCCGCCGTTTTTTATTAAAACTGATGGCACTAAGGGTTTTGCATGAATGTGATAGATCTATTAAAGGAAAAGAGCGATCGTCTGGCGAAGAACCGGACCGAGATCATGGACTTGGTCAATCCCCAGGTGCGCGGCTATTTTATCGGCGCGATGAACAATGCCCGCAACAACCAATGGCTCAGTTGGGTATTGGATCAGACCAAGTTCGGCGTCGGTACCGAGGCCCAAAATAGCGATCAGGCCTGGCCGGAAAAGATGGGCTCCGATGCGCAAAAAATGCTCCAACAACTGTCGGCGCAAATGAATCAGGTCACGCTGGTCGGTGAATGGCTCACGGTCGATCAAGAGCGGATTGACCGCTTCGCCGATGTCACCGATGATCACCAATGGATCCATACCGATGTGGTTCGAGCGAAAGAACATTCGCCGTTCGGCGGCACCATTGCCCATGGCTTTCTGACCTTGGCCCTGATACCCAAACTGATCGGTGCCGTGAATCCCGAGGCACCGACCTATCCGGGCGCTAAGATGGTCGTGAATATGGGCCTGAATCAGGTGCGCTACCCCTATCCGGTAAAAACCGGTTCTCGACTGCGGGCGTCGAAAAAGGTCATCCATGTCGCCTTGGTGCGGCGCGGCCTGGAGGTCACTGAAGAAATAACCGTTGAAATAGAAGGTTGCCGCCGGCCTGCCTGCGTGGCGCAAACCCTGATGCTACTGGTATTCTAGGGCCTAGGGCTGGAGATAGCCGAGGGTGACCCGGGCATTGCCGCCGTAGTCGGTGACCGTCTCGATTCGGCTAAAGCCCGCGTCGCTTAATAGGGCTCTGACGGCCGATGCCTGTTGCCAGCCGTGTTCAAAAAACAGCCCACCCCCGGCACTCAAACAGATACGCGCCTGCGCTATGATCTTGTCAAACGCCGCCAGACCACCGCGATCTGCGATCAGCGCACTGCTTGGCTCAAAGCGCACATCGCCAAGCTGCAAATGGGGATCGTTAGCGTCAATATAGGGTGGATTACTGACCAATAAATCCACCGATCCAGGCGCCACGTCGGCGCACCAATCGCCCACACGGAACTCCACCGCCAAAGCCAAGGCCAGAGCATTTTCTTGCGCCAGCTGGACCGCAGCCGCTTGTCGATCGAGACCGGCAACATGCCAGGCGGCACGTTCCGACTTCAAGGCTAAGGCGATAGCGCCAGTCCCCGTGCCCAGATCGAGACACACTCGCGGTGCCGGCCCAAAATGGGCGAGGACCGTCTCCACCAATATTTCGGTGTCGGGTCTGGGAATTAGGGTACTGGCGTTGGTTTTTAAGGCAAGTGACCAAAATTCACGTTCGCCCACTAAATAGGCAACGGGTTCGCCAGTCACTCGGCGTGCCAACCAACCTTGGTAGCGAATCGCTTGATGCTCGGTGAGTAGGCGCTCCGGAAAAGCCAAGAGGAATGTGCGCGGCTTTTGCAGCGCGGTAGCGAGCAACACCTGCACATCGACGCTGTCCAGACCCAGGCTTTGGCCCTGGATCAGGGCATCGGCAACGCTTAGGGTCACTGCTGACCCATTTCGGCAAACAGCTGAGCCTGATGTTCGATGCGCAGCGGTTGAATGATATGTTCCAACTGCCCACTCATAACTTCATCAAGTTTATAAAGGGTTAGGTTGATACGATGGTCGCTAACCCGGCCTTGTGGGAAGTTATAGGTGCGGATCCGTTCCGAGCGATCGCCACTGCCGACCAGAGATTTGCGCTGATCGGCCTGCTCTTTGGCCGCGGCACTTTCTTGCATATTTTTCAACTTGGACGCGAGCAATGACATGGCTCGGGCCTTGTTCTTATGTTGCGAGCGCTCATCCTGACACTCCACCACCATGCCAGTCGGTAGGTGCGTTAGTCGAATCGCCGAATCGGTCTTGTTAACATGCTGACCGCCGGCGCCGGAGGCCCGAAAAGTGTCGATACGCAGATCGTTGCGGTCAATTTCGACTTTTTCCAATTCGTCGGCCTCCGGCAACACCGCCACGGTGCAGGCCGAGGTATGGATCCGACCCTGGCTTTCCGTCTCCGGGACCCGCTGGACCCGATGCGCACCGGATTCGAACTTCAACTGTGAATAGACATTGGCACCGCTGACGCGCGAAATGATTTCTTTATAACCACCGTGTTCGCCATCGCTGGTGGATAATATTTCCACCTGCCAGCCCATTTTCTCCGCGTGACGCGAATACATGCGAAACAGGTCACCGGAAAAGATCGCGGCTTCATCGCCACCGGTGCCGGCCCGAATTTCAAGAAACACGTTCTTGCCATCGTTGGGATCCTTGGGCAGCAATAGAACCTGCAGCTCGTTGTCCAAGAGCAGAACTTGGGCTTGCGCTAATTTCAACTCTTCCTTACCCATTTCACGCATCTCTGGATCGGCATCGTCGGTCAGTGCCAGCGCTTCAGCGACATCGCCTTCGCCCGCTTGATAGGCGGCAAAGGTGCGCACCACGTCTTCAAGGTCTGAGTATTCTTGCGAATAGCGCCTAAAATCGTCTTGCTTGGCAATCACCGCGGCTTGCGACAGCAGGACGCCCAGTTCTTCATACCGCTCTGACAATTCGGTTAACTTGTAACGGATCGATTCTTTCATGTTGTCCTTAGCCGTCTATGTCGAATAATCGCAAGGCCCAATCACTGGCTGCTGAATCACCCTGCTCATGTGCAGAGCGCAGCGCCACCGTCGGGGCATGCATTAATTTGTTGGTAATATTGTGCGCCAGTTGCTTGCTTACCACACTCGGATCTCCGCCCGCGGCTAAGGCGCGTATGGCCTTATCCAATTCGCGTTGACGAATGCTATCGGCGTTACTGCGGATTAGCTTAATGGCATCCGAAGCAGAGCGGGCATTCAGATTGGTGATGAAGCTCGCCGTCTGTTGATCAATAATCAGCCGGGCTTCTACCGCGGCCTTGGCGCGCTGTCGTTTGCTGTCTTCTATTACCGAGCGCAGGTCATCGACGGTGTAGAGAAAGACATCTGAAAGGTCCGCGACTTCACTTTCAATATCGCGTGGCACGGCGATATCGACCATAAAGATCGGTTTGTGTTTGCGCTGTTTAAGTGCCCGCTCCACCATGCCCTTGCCGATCAGCGGCAGTTGACTGGCTGTTGAGGAAATAACAATATCGGCATGCGGCAATTCATCGGGAATATCGGACAGCAAACAGGCACGCGCATTGAACTCCTTGGCCAAGACCTCGGCCCGGGCTAGGGTACGGTTGGCGACCGTGATTTGAGTAACCCCCTTTTCGCGCAGATGCCGAGCGACCAGATCAATGGTTTCACCGGCGCCAACTAATAGAGCACGGCAACTGGCAAAATCAGAAAAGATCCGTGCCGACAGGCTCACCGCGGCGAAAGCGATACTAACTGCATTTTCGCCGATAGCGGTTTCGGTTCGGACCTGCTTGGCAACCTTAAAGCTGTGCTGAAACATATAGTTGAGGTGGGCGCCCACGCTGTGATGTTCCTGCGCCACGGCATAGGCCGACTTCAGTTGTCCTAAAATCTGTGGTTCACCCAGCACCATACTGTCCAAACCCGAGGCCACTTCGCTGATATGGCTAACGGCTTGCTCTTCACTGTGGACATAGAGACAGGCACGGAGTTCATCCTCCTGGATCTTATGTTGAGCGGCCAGCCAGACGATCACCGCTTCCGTTGAGCGGTCGGCATCGTCGCTGTAACAGTAGATCTCACTGCGATTACAGGTAGATAAGATCACCGATTCTTGTACGCCGGACAGGCCTAACACAGCCTTAAGCGATGCGGACATCGTTTCTGGCATAAAGCTTATTTTTTCCCGAACTGCTACGGAAGCGGTATTATGATTTATACCGATGGCCAATAACGACATCGCTTGGGTGAAACCTTATTTGTGTAAAAAGGCGGTATTCTAGTCGTTTTACCGAAAATAGGCGATATAAGCTATGCTAATATCCGCGTAAGTATTGAATACAAATTGCCACTGTCGCGCCACAGACCATGTTTTATCGGGAATATTATGCAATTCGCTATCAGACTGAACACTTTATTTACGCTTTCCGCAGGCCTTTTGCTGTCCGCTTGCGCCAATTTAGCCGGTCCAACTAACCCCTCGAGCGCCCAAGCGCTCAATGCAGCGCCGGCTATTCCCTATCAGGAGCTGTCCGGACAGAGTCTTTTTCAATTGCTGCTCGCCGAGATTGCGACCAATCGCCATGAATACGCGGCCGCAGCCGCTCTCTATAGCGAAGTGGGTGCATCCTTCAATGACGTAGCGGCCATCAATCGGGCTGTGGCGCTTAATCAGAGCATTGGCAACTACAGTGCCATGCTGCCGATGGCGGAAAAATGGTTACTTTTGCGACCCGAGGACCCCACGGCCCTAATGGCCCATAGCGTCTCCGCCATCGCCATCGGACGGATAGACGAAGGTTTGGTCAGCCTGGATCGATGGTTGGTGGTCGACCCAACAGCCGATGTTAGCCTTATATTAACCTCCTATGACGTTCTGAAAAGTGCGCAACGCGCAATTTTGGATAGGGGCCTAACCGACTTGCTGATAAAACACCCTGACTCTGGCAGCCTGCCTTATACCCTGGCACGTTTTAAGATAATCGAGGACCAACCTGAGGCCGCATTGCAATTAGTCAATCAGGCCCTGGCTGTGGAAGAAAACCTGCAGGTCCAGCTTTTTCGCTTTCAACTTTTGCTCAACCTGGAGCGTGACGAGGAAGCCAAAAAAACCATTGTCGCGCTGACCAAGCAAGAACCGACCAATCGACAGGTTGCCCTGCAGTACAGTCGCTACCTGTTCAGTTACGAGCCCGGCAATTTGGACGCCTTAAAAGCATTACACAGCCGCTTCGCGACCGAACCGACTATTAGCCGGACCTATGCGCGGGCGGCCTTTGAATACCAGGATTATGACTCGTCTACCGCGGTCTACACTCACCTATTGACCACCGCCTATAGCAATGAGGCGCATTATTTTTTGGGCCGAATAGAGCTGTTGAACGAACTACCCGATCTGGCCGCGGACCACTTTGAAAGGGTTGTTGAGACGCCCTATCTGAGCTCTGCCTTGGCTGAATGGATTGCCCTGGCTCGACCGCAAGACGAGCAACGCATTCAGGCGGCGATCGCGGCAGGCAAGCTGTCCATGCCTGACATGGCGCCGGTCCTGTGGCGTTTGCAAGCCAACTACTATCAATTAATTGACCGAAGCGATCAGGCCTGGTCCAGTCTTGAAGACGCACTGCAGCAATATCCGGACAACGCTGACCTGCTCTACGACAAGGCACTCTTGGCTGCGCGACTCGGCCGAATGGGGCTTATGGAAAGCAATCTTGTCGCGGTGCTGCAACAGGAGCCGAATAACGCCAATGCGCTTAATGCGCTGGGCTACTCTTGGGCCGACATGAACAAAAATCTGGACACCGCCGGTCGCTATATTGATCAGGCCTTGGCCACGGAACCGGACAATCCTGCTTATCAGGATTCAAAGGGCTGGCATCTGTATCGTATTGGCGATCTCGATCAGGCCCTGTTGTGGCTACAGAAGGCCTACAGTCGAATGAAAAATGATGAGGTTGCTGCCCATCTCGCTCAGGTTTTGTGGGACCTCAAGCGTCCGAGCGAGGCGCGCGATCTGCTCGCTGAGGTCATCCGTAACTATCCTGACAGCACCCAAATTGATATCTTAACCGAGCTGTTTAGTGAATAGATCAAATACCGCCCCAAGTGCTCTGCTCCTGGTCGCGCTGATACTCTTATCCGGTTGCAGCCTAATCAGCCCGAAAACTCAGACGGTTCAGGGTGATTGGGCGTTCAATGGCAAAATGGCGATTCAAAACCCAACTCAAGCCACCAGCTTTAATTTGGATTGGGTGCAACAAAACGAACTGTTTCAAATTGTCCTCAGCGGACCCTTCGGCCAGGGTAAGATCAGCATCAAGGGCGAGCCTGGCCGAGTGAGCCTCACTAAGGACGGCCAGCGGCAGAGCGCACAAAGCCTCAATGGCCTGTTATATAGCGCCACCTCGATGGACCTGCCGTTAGATTATCTGCAATTCTGGGTACGGGGCGAAACCCGTCCCGGGGGCCCCTTTTCGATACGCCGCAATGACCAGGGCCAGATCAACCAGATCGTTCAGGCCGGGTGGACGGTCGATATCAACGATTATTTTGCCGCACCGATCAACCTGCCGCGAAAATTAGTCTTCATCAACGGCGAGGATCGCGGTAAACTGATCATCAAAGCTTGGTTACCCACCTCACCCTTGTCCTAGCTGCACTGCCCTAGCAGTTAAAATGCCCTAACAGTTACATAGCCCTAAGGGTCTCAATTGTCTGTTCATAGCCTTACTCTATCCGCGCCAGCCAAACTGAATTTATTCCTACACATTACCGGACGTCGTCCCGACGGCTATCATCAATTGCAGACGCTCTTTCAATTGCTGGATTTTGGCGATGAATTGACTTTTACCGTCCGGCAACAGGGCGGCGTCGTCCTCACCTGCAATCAACCAGAGCTGGCCAACAACGACAATCTGGTGATCCGTGCGGCTGCCGCACTGGCGGCTTTTAGTGGCCATACCTTTAATGTTGACATCCATCTCGACAAGCGTCTGCCGCTCGGCGGCGGCATAGGCGGCGGCAGTTCCGATGCCGCCAGTACGCTGCTGGCGTTGAATCAGCTCTACAATTTACAGGTGTCCGAAGCGGACCTGCTGATGCTCGCCATCCGCCTGGGCGCGGATGTGCCGGTCTTTGTTGCCGGGCAAACGGCTTGGGCCGAGGGCATTGGTGAACGCTTAACGCCGATGCCGATGCCCGAGCGCTGGTATCTGGTGGTCTTTGCCCACGAACATGTGGCCACGCCCCAACTCTTTGCACACCCGGAATTGACACGTGATACCCCAACCAGCACAATCGACGCCGCGCTTGCCGAGTCTGGCCATAATGATTTTGAGCCCTTGGTGCGCATGCTCTATCCCTCTATAGACAAGGCCTTCCAGGCTTGTCAGCCCTATGGCCATGCCAAGCTGACCGGCACCGGGGCCTGCCTATTTTTAAGCCTTACCGATAAGAGCCGCGCGAGTGATGTTTTGCAACGATTAACCTTGGACCACCCCGAGCTGAGTGTATTCCTCGCCCAGGGCATCAACCAATCAACGGCGCTGCGCCAACTTCGGTCGCCAGCAGCCTGACCCAGTTTCCAGACTGGGTGGCATTGACACCCGGTTATGTTTTATCCAAACCAGCCAAACAAGGGTGATAGCAGTGTCAAAAATGATGGTCTTTACGGGAAATGCCAACCCCATACTGGCGAAGAAGGTTGTCGAGCGCTTGGCTATTCCACTCGGGGAAGCCTCAATCAGTAAGTTCAGCGATGGCGAAGTGGCCATCGATCTCATTGAAAACGTACGCGGGGCAGATGTCTTCATCATTCAGCCAACCTGCCAGCCGACCAATGACAATCTGATGGAAATCATCTTTATGGCCGACGCCTTGCGCCGGGCTTCCGCCGGGCGCATCACCGCAGTAATTCCCTACTTTGGCTATGCCCGTCAAGATCGCCGACCGCGCTCATCGCGCACGCCGATTTCAGCCAAGGCCGTGGCCGATATGCTTACCGTGGTCGGCATAGACCGGATCCTAACGGTCGACTTGCACGCCGAACAGATTCAGGGGTTTTTCAGCATCCCAGTCGATAACATCTATGGCTCGCCAATTCTGCTCGACGACATCCAGAAGCAAGGCTATGAAAATATGGTCATCGTCTCGCCCGATGTCGGCGGTGTGGTCCGCGCGCGCGCCATCGCTAAGCAGCTGGGCGCCGATCTGGCGATCATCGATAAGCGCCGTCCGCGCGCCAATCAGGCTGAGATCATGAACATCATCGGCGATGTCAGCGATCGCACCTGCGTTTTGGTCGACGATATGGTCGATACTGCGGGCACATTGTGCTCGGCGGCAGAGGCCCTGATCAAGTTTGGCGCCCGCAAGGTTGTCGCCTACGCGACCCATCCGGTGTTGAGTGGCCCGGCGGTCGAACGGATCACCAACTCCCAATTGGAGCTGGTGGTGACCGACACCATTCCGCTCTCGTCCGCGGCCCAAAACTGTGCTAAGATCCGCCAGCTTTCGATGTCAGGGGTCCTCGCAGAGGCCATTCGACGCGTCAGTAACGAAGAGTCCATCAGCGCAATGTTTCGTTAATTCGACGACATTCGCAACAGTTAGAGTCTTTTTCGGCTCAACTTCTTAGGAACTCACTTTATAAATACGGGCAGCATTGGTCGCAAATGCTGCTTGGTTAATTTTTGGAGCATTAGAAAATGTCTGGAATTTTTGAGATCAATGCAGTAGTTCGTGGAGAGACAGGGAAAGGTGCGAGCCGCCGCCTGCGCCACGAAGGTAAAATACCTGCAGTTATTTACGGCGGCGCTAAAAATCGCAAGCCACAGAGCCTGACCATCGAAGTTCGTGAAATGATCAAAGCCCTTGAGAACGAAGCATTTTATTCTCATGTTTTGAGCGTGATAATCGGTGACAAGACTGAGCAAGCCATCTTGATGGATCTTCAACGTCATCCCGCTACCGGCTTCCCAACGCACGCTGACTTTGAGCGCGTTACCAAGAGCACCATCGTTCATAAGCGCGTTCCATTGCACTTCCTGAACGAAGAAGGCGTTATTAAAGCCGGTGGCAAGGTGCTGCACGCAGCATCAGAAGTTGAAGTTACCTGTAAGGTTGGCGATTTGCCGGAGTTTATCGCGGTCGATGTTGCTGGCTTGACTGTTGGTACCGTCATTCACTTGGCTGAATTGAAATTGCCTAAGGGTGTCACGCTGATTGAATTGCAAAAGGGTGCTGACCACGATGCACCGGTTGTCTCTATTGTTAAAGCAACGGGCGGCGATGTAGAAGAAGCAGCAGAGTAATGCTGTGTTAGATCGCTAATTAAGAGGGCCTTCACGGCCCTTTTTTACATTTCGGACCATGCAGACCCTATCATGAAAGATGTCATTCGTTTTATCGTTGGCCTGGGTAACCCAGGACCGCAATACGATCAAACTCGCCACAATGCCGGTTTTGAATTCGTCAATCAGTTGGTGCGTCAGCACGCGGGCACCTGGAAAAATGACAGCAAGTATCAGGCAGAAACCTGCCAACTCACGATAGACGGTGAAAAGATTGCGTTGATGAAACCGATGACCTTTATGAATCGCAGTGGTCAGTCGGTCGGCGCCTACGCACAGTTCTTTAAGATACCGGTCGAACAAATTTTGATTGCCCACGATGAACTCGATATAGCACCGGGCAACGCACGTTTTAAGAAAGGTGGCGGCCATGGCGGCCACAATGGGCTACGCGACATTATCGCCTGCCTGGGTAACAATAGAGAATTTTACCGCTTACGTTTGGGTATCGGCCATCCGGGGGCGGCGCGCGATGTCGCCAACTACGTGTTGCAGCTGGCCCGAGTGGAAGAACGAATCAGTCTAGAGCGGGCCATCGATTGCGCGCTCGAACAACTGCCCTTAGCCCTTTCCGGCGACTGGGCCAAGGCGATGAATCAGCTACACAGCTTTAAAGCCGAATAATTTCTGGAGATCACAAGATGGGTATTAAATGTGGAATTGTCGGTTTACCCAATGTCGGTAAATCTACACTGTTCAATGCGTTAACACAGGCCGGCATCGATGCTGAAAACTTTCCGTTCTGTACCATCGAACCCAATACCGGAGTCGTGCCCGTTCCCGATCCGCGCCAAGACAAGATTGCCGAGCTCATCGTGCCGCAACGCATTATTCCAACCACCATGGAATTTGTTGACATTGCCGGCCTGGTTGCCGGCGCGTCCAAGGGTGAAGGCTTGGGCAATAAATTTCTCGCCAATATTCGTGAAACCGATGCCATTGCCCACGTCGTGCGTTGTTTTGATAACGACAATGTTATCCACGTGGCCAACAAGGTTGATCCGGTCTCCGATATTGAAGTAATCAATACCGAGCTGGCACTGTCGGATCTGGAAAGCGTCGACAAGCAATTGTTGCGTCTGCAGAAGAAGGCTAAAGGCCAAGACAAGGAAGCCATGCGCCAGGTTGAGCTGTTGGAGAAGATCAAACCGACCCTCGATCTCGCGATCCCGGTGCGTTCGATTGAACTGACCGACGAAGAGCAACGTGATTTAGCGCCCTTTAACTTGCTCACCATCAAGCCGACGCTCTATATTGCCAACGTCAATGAAGACGGCTTCGAAAACAACCCTTACCTCGACCTGGTGCGCGCCATTGCGGCCAAAGAGAATGCCGAAGTTGTGGTCATCTGCAACAAACTGGAAAGCGAAATTGCCGAGTTGGAAACAGAGGAGAAGCTGGAATTCCTGGCCGATCTGGGTATGGCAGAACCGGGTTTGAACCGGGTCATCCGAGCCGCCTACAACCTACTCGGGCTGCAGACCTTCTTTACCGCTGGGGTCAAGGAAGTGCGCGCTTGGACCGTTAAGGTAGGTGCCACTGCGCCCAACGCCGCCGGCGTGATCCACACCGACTTTGAGAAAGGCTTTATTCGATCTGAGACCATTGCCTATCAAGATTTTATCGATTGCAAGGGCGAGGCCGGTGCCAAAGAAGCGGGCAAGTGGCGTCTGGAAGGTAAGGAATATATCGTTAAGGACGGCGACGTGATGCACTTCCGGTTTAACGTCTAAGCTGTTTACTGCGCCTGGGGCTTGGCCTCAGGCGTTGAGATCCCGAACACTGTCCCGAATCACCAGGTTGGGCTTAAACTCCATGCCTTGCGGTGAGCGTTTAGCATAGACTTCATCCAGCGCCATACGCGCGCTGGTCCGAGCCATTTCATAGGCTGGGAAATTCATTGTGGTCAAGCGTGGTTTGACATAGTTCGCCATCAATACATCATCAAAACCTATCACCGACAAGTCTTCCGGAATGCGGATCTTGTGCTGCGCGGCCCACTCATAAATACCGATCGCCATCTCATCGTTACCGGCCACCACTGCCGTAAAGGGCAATCCTGAGGCGGTAAACTGTTGCATCGCGTCCAGGCCACCGGAAAACTCAAACACGGTACGCACGATACTGCCCTCACTGACCGCCAGACCGGCCTCGGTCATCGCCTTGATGAAGCCGCTAACCCGCTCGTTGGCATCCTGCTTATAGCTCTGACCGCCGGCACAGACGATCTGGGAATGGCCCATCGAAATCAGATATTGGGTCGCGGCATAGCAGCCGCCTTCATTATCCAACCACATATTGCGGCTTTCCAGGCCGTCGATATGCTGATTGATCAGATAGATCGGGATACGCGCATTAAGACCTTTGAGGTAGTCCGCATCGACCGATTCAGTCAACAAGATAAGACCATCGACTTGGCGGCTGGACAGGAAACTGATGGCCTCCTGCTCCTGCTGCGCCTGGCCGTGGCCGCTGGCAATGATCAGGTGCTTGTTGCGACCGCGCAGCTCTTCTTCGACTCCCGACATTACCGGCCCATAGAATGGGCCGTCGAGTGACGCAACCACCATACCGATGGTATTGGAGCGATTCGAGGCCAGGGATTGGGCCGCGGAATTGGGTTGGTAACCCAATTCGAGCATAGCCGCCTTGACCTTGCGTCGCGTCGCGTCGGCGACCCGTTCGCTGCTATTCATCACCCGCGACACGGTGGCCTGGGATACCCCTGCCAGCGCGGACACTTCCTTTATCGTTGTCATATTCTTCTTATTTGTTGAGGTCTCTTTAGATGCAGAGGTTTTACTCGGTCGCCAGTAAGCTGTCAATTGGAAAGTCTACTTCGATCCGTAGAATACGATTATTGCGCTGACATAGGTCCGCAAACAGTTCCGGGGGCAGTCGCCCTTCAGCTACATGCCGTACCTCACCCTCGCTCATATAGACCCTGATGGCCAGCTCTGCGCGATCCCGACGAAAATACACGAAGGGGATTTGCGCCAAGGTGAAGGCCAGACTGCCAGCCGGCAAATTCAACGAGTGCCACTGCCCAGTTGGATCCATATAGGCAAAGGCGGTCGGAGACTCAATAAACTCATTGGCCTTGAGTAGCCCAGGCAGTATATCGATCGCTTGATCGGCCCAGAACAGCCCGAACTCACCCAAGCGGGTCAACAGTTCCTCCTTGACCTGCCCGGTCATACCGGGTTGCCGCGCAACACCGTTTTCTGGGCTATGGCTGTAGGGATCGGTCGGTACGGCACCATAGTGCGCAGGAGTCTTGTTAAAGCCAATGCCCAAGCGGATATCGTAGTAGGCCTCGGCCAATTGCTGAATCTGCTCTGGAGTAGCGCCCTGACGCTTAGCCTGCAACCAGCTTTCTTGCGCCGCTAGGAGCAGCTTAGAGACCATATGCCAATAGGTGCTGCCGAGCCCCTCATAACCAAAAAACGAGCCTGAACGACCGGTAAAGGCGCGATGGGCAAAGGTCGCCTCGTACAATGCCAAGATTCCCCTCTGTTCTGCGTCGGCCAGGCCCAAGTGCGTTAAGCGCTGCGCTAAGTCGACGCCATTGCGCAACTCGGCACGAAAATGCAGCCCGCCATCTCGGTCTTGTTTGAACACCTCCCCCCGCTTTAACAGCGCGGCCGCATCGGGGGTCTGCGCAAACAGCTCGGCGGCAATATGGTTTTTGGCCATAAAGGCCGGCAGTTGCTTGTTCGGATAGAGTAGATAAGTGTGCTGGTCGGCTCGAAAGAGGTCACTGTGACGCAGCGCGTGCAGCAATTCAAGGCTCTGTGCCGAACCGAGCAGACCCGAGGCCAGGATGGCGACCTGGCCTTCCAACATCATCGGCAAATGATCGATCGTTGCCCCCTGCCCGGTCAAATTGAGAAGATTGTAGCCGTGGTACAGGCGATCCGCGCGCTGATTGTACTGCAGGGTATCGTGCAGCGCCGCCAATACCCGGGTCAGAAAGTCTTGTATCGTTGCATAGCTGAGCGTCTCGAACCGACCACTCAGGCCAGACTGATAGAGCGCCGATCGGTATTGATCGCCACTGCGCGCCAGGGCCTCGAGTGCGGCCAAACGTTGCTCGGGGTCCGCAGGCGCAAAGCGCGTCTGAAATAGCGCATTGACCCGGTCAAACCACGCGACCACCTCCACAGACACCGACAATTCGCCACTCAGCCCCGCTAATTGCTCTTGCATCGCGCTTAGGTGGCGATGCAGATAGGCCAGAGTGACAACGGACAGACCCCAGCCCACCAAGGCGTTGTTGGCATCGTTCCATTCCGGGCGCTGGGTGTTCATCCAAATGCCACCACCGGGCACAAAGTTACTCAGCTTGGCCAGCCACAGAGTCAGCAGCTTTTCCATCAGGTTAACGTGCAGCACACGGGCCGCACCGACCTGCCCCGGCCCTTGCGCCCCTCCTGCTACTGAGTCGCCAACCCACACCAGCTTAGCATCGGCGCCGAGGGTGTCGTGCAGAGCCATGATGCGCGCGTCCAGCTCGGCATCGAATTCAATACTGTTATAAGGATCGACGCGCAGCTCGGCAAAGCCTTTGATCCGATAGGGCACATTGGCATAACTGAACTGTTTGCGTTCAAACCAATCCTGCAACAGTGCCGGCTTGATCTTATATTGCAGCTCCAACAGCTTGGACAAATAGATGATCTGATGATCGCTCCAATAGCCAATGTTGGACCAGGGATTATCGAGCTCGGGCGTCTCCCACTCGATCCCGGCACGGGTTACTCGATAGGGGTTGTAACCGTCCGCGGTGGTGGCGTTGAGAAAGTTACTGATCATCGCGGGCAGAAATTCCGGATAGCTCAGGGCCAGAGGTTCCCAGTTTTGGAAAATATCCCGCCAGTTGCCTTGAAAGTCTTTAATGGCGAGTCCCTGATCGTCTTTGAGATTGATCGAAAATTGATTCCAAGGCCGACTCGGATCGCCGTGTCGCCGGCTAAAACTGATCGGTAAATATTCGTGCACCAAACGCGCCAAATCTTCTGCGCCAGCGCTGGGCAGATAGGCGTCCAGCTCGGTCACCAAGAGCTGCTCCGGCAGGGTCTGCCAAAAGGCCAAATCACCTAGAGTGCGATTGCGCGTGCGTACAAATTTGTGCAAATCGCCTCGGGCGAGCCGATAACCGTCCTCAAAAAAACCGCCGCGCATAATGTTAAACAGGCTGTTGGCCCAATGGTGCACAGCCGTGGCCTCCTGCCCACTGACCTGGCTGCCATCCGCCTTCGCCAAATGGGCCGTCAGCTTAGCAGCCCCCAGGTCGATATCGGCCAGCACCTGGTGGGCGATCTGCCCATCGGCCAGACGATGGCGCAGCTCCAGCAGGGCGTTGTTATCGAGACTGACCTCTGCCAGCGTCAGCCACTCGATCGTTTCACCTGGCGCCAGGGTGACCGTACTGGTGACGAAATAGCTCCCCCGGCTACCCCGGGCACGCTCTGGAAAGTTCAATGATTGACCCTGAGCAAAGCGCCGCGGGGCCTGACCGTCGAGCGACACCCGAAACGACCAGGCGCCCTGGCTGACGCAAGACCAGAGCGCATTGGCGAGCAAACTTTCCGATGGCTCGGCCACATCGGTCAGGCGGGAACTTAGGTAAAACAGGGCCAGCCGATCGTCGATCAGGTCAACCGACTTGTAGGCATCGAGCAACACGCTTTGACTGTTCTGGGTGGCCGATTCGATATTCGCCGGCAATATATTCTGTAAGCCGTCTAACAGCTCGAGCGTTCGAGGGCGTGTTGAATGGTTGGTCAGCCGACTGGTTTTAACCAGGCCAAAGGCCTCGCTGAAGGACAGGCCGTACTCGAAAGTCAGCTCATCGAGTCGTTCGCTAAAGATAATTCGGTCACCGCGCACGCCCTTATAGAGGGTCCGTTGGCCCTGGGCCGGCGCAAGATCGAGGCTATTGAAGGGCTGCCAGAGGCGGTCCTGTTCGCGAATCAAACTCAGCGACCCGGTGCAGTGGGCCATGTCGATAATCTTATCTTCACTGTAATAGGGGAAGAGTGCCTTTTCAGCATTCTGGCGGCCCGCGCTGAGGCCGCCATTGCTGGCCAAGAATAGCCAATGATCGTCGGCGCTGACGATCGACATAAAAAAGGTCGCCATCCGGTCATAGGCATCAATGCGATAATAACGCTCATTGCGGTAGTCGCAGAACTGACCCTCGGTTACGACCGCATGGGCATTGGCATGAGCATACTTTTCTGGGCGTGTAGACATCTGCTTTCCTATCAACAATATTCAATTGAGCCAACGGACTCGCCCTCGGGACGGCATCTGTTGGCTAAGCTTTCATTCGGTTCGTTTGGCTATCAACCTAGCGGGTTTCAATAGACCTCAAAGCAGGGGCTGTGTGGCCGAGCACCACTTCGGCGCGGCTATCGCTAGCGCCACAGCCGCGACCGTTAATCTTGTCCTCACGGCATTGATAGACGCGCACGTAATCGACCGCCAAGGTTTGCGGAAATGCCGCCGCATCGATGCCAGTCTGATTGACTGCTCCAGCCCAGGCACCGCCTACCGCCAAATTCAAAATCAGATGAAAGGCTTGATCGAAGGGCGCTGTGCCCGGACCGTTGACCCACTCTGCGTGTTGATCTTGGTATTGGCTATACCATCCGGCCGAGCGCGCCGTTGCGTAATGAACGTCGTCTACGTACCAGCGGATTTCACCCGCCTGCCATTCCATAGCATAGCGGTGAAAAGCCTCCGCCGGGCTGGCGCCATTGGGCAGACGATAGCTGCTCCCGGAATGCACATTGTTGGGCCAAGCCTGCCCGTAATGCAGGCTGCCGTGCACTCGCGTTTCGCGCTCGCCGTCTTCGGCATCGGCGGCATCCGAGCGAGTGCCGAGATTAACCGCTTCGACTATGTCGATTTCACCCGATGCGGCCCAACCGCCATAGACGTAATCGGTCGGTAACATCCAGATCGCCGGCCAGGTGCCCTGCCCGGACGGCAGTTTGGCGCGAATTTCGAAGCGGCCGTAGGTCCAGTCACCCTTATTGAGCGTGCGCAGCCGCGCCGAGCTGTAACCTTTGGTCACCGTCAGAGCCGGATCATAGTCTGCTGAGTCTTCGTTTTGCGCAGCACCGCTGACGGTTTCGCGCCTGGCCACCAGCTTGAGGATGCCCTCCTCTACATAAGCGTTCTTGGCATTATTGGTATAGCACTGGCTCTCGCCATTGCCACCGCCCCAGCAGTTTTGTTCAAAACTCCACTGGCTTAAATCGATCTCAGCCGCGTCGAACTCGTCCGACCAAACCTTGTGCCACCCGCGTTCACTGAGCCGATCGTCGACGGAATCGCTCGCCGCTAAGGGCGCCAGCAAATACCCTGCAGCGAGGCAGAAAGTTGTTAGAATCGGTTTGACCATGCTGTCCTCGTTTTTATTGTTCTTTTGAGTCGTCCCCCCGGTATGCTGAGTACCGGGGGACAGGACTTATTCGAATAGGAAACATCGGACAAAATGATCTTCGGCCAACTGAGTCACAGCCGGCATGGTGGTTTTGCATTGCTCAGTCGCGCTCAGGCAGCGTTCGGCAAAGGGACAGCCCACACTGGTCGGCGTCCACAGAGGAATATCGGCTTTACGCGCCATTTCTTTGCGGTCTTTGCGAATGCCCGGCTCCGGAATGGCCGAAATCAGCAACTTGGTATAGGGATGCTGGGGGTTTTGGGTGACCGAGTCACTATTGCCCCATTCGACCATATGACCGACATACATCACCGCGGTACGCTCGGCAAAATAACGCGCCGTGGCGATATCATGGGTAATGTATAAGAAGCCAATACCGTCTTTTTTCATATCTTCCATCAGGTTCAAAATACCCAAACGGATCGAGACATCGAGCATCGAGATCGGCTCGTCGGCGAGAATAAATTTTGCCCCAACGGCGAGCGCGCGCGCGATGGCAACTCGCTGGCGTTGGCCACCACTGAGTTCATGCGGGTATTTATCGGCGGTTTGCTGCGCCGGCGACAAACCAACACGACTGATGATTTCGATGGTGCGTTGCTCAATCTGCTCATCGTCCAACTCCGGATGGTGGATTTTGAGCGGTCGACTGAGATGATGACGGATGGTGTGTACCGGATTTAACGACCCGAACGGATCTTGAAAAATCATCTGCACTTCTTTGGCGTAATCACGCTGACTGAGCTGGTGTTGTTGCTCATTCACATCGACATCTTGCAGCCAGATCTTACCGCTGGTCGGCTTATACAGCCGACACAAAGCGCGTGCGCAGGTGCTCTTGCCACTACCGGATTCACCGACCACGGCCAAGGCTTCGCCGGCCTTGAGTACGAAGCTAACCTGATTGACGGCACGCATATAACGCCGCCTAAAGATCGCACTGTCGGTTGGAAAATCGATCACCAGATCCTCAACGTAGATACTGGCCTTTTCCACATGTCCGGCCTCAGGGGCGGACTTGTCGATCATCACCTCGGTCATGCGGGCACCTCCAAATCTGTCGCGACGTGGCAGGCAACGAGGCGATCGCGCTCACCTGCCTGCGCTGATTGGGTCAATTTCGGTTGTTGCGTCAGGCACTTATCGATGCAATCACTGCAGCGAGCCTGGAAGTAGCAACCCTCTGGCGTTTCCAATAGATTGAGGGGATTGCCGGGTATGCCCTCGAGGCGCACTCTAGGCCCGTGAATGGTCGGGAACGAACCCACTAGACCACGGGTGTAGGGATGTTGGGGTTGCTCTAATATTTGCGCGGCATCGGCCATTTCCACCAGCTTCCCGGCATACATGATGCCGATCCGATCGGCGATCTCGCCCATCAAACCTAAATCATGGCTGATAAAGAGAATGGCAAAACCAAATTTCTCTTTGAGTTCAAACAGCTCATCCATAATGTCGCGCTCAACGACCACATCGAGCGCCGTGGTCGGCTCATCCATGACAATCAATTTCGGACGAAGGGCCAAGGCAATAGCGATCACCACCCGTTGCCGCATACCCCCGCTGAGCTGGTGCGGGTAAGAATCCATTCGGCTTGGGTGAATACCGACCGTCGATAAGAGCTCGGCACCGCGGGTCCAGGCCTCTTCTTTGCTGACCTTTTTGTGCGCGAGAATCACATCGATAATTTGCTCGCTGATTTTCAACACCGGATTGAGTGAATTCATCGCACTCTGAAACACCATACTGGTTTCATTCCAGCGAAAGTCGCGCAATTGGGTGCTCGACATCTTTAGAATATCGCGCCCTTCGAAGAGAATTTCACCTTCGGATATCAGCGCCGGCGCTTCGTGCAAGTTGGCAATGGCAAAGGCCAAGGTGCTCTTGCCGCAACCGCTTTCACCAGCTAGGCCAACTGTTTCGCCCGGATAGATATCGAACGACACCTCGTTCACCGCGCGGGCGTTGCCGTGCTCGGTGACATAGTCGACGCAGACCTTGCGAATCGACAATAGGGGTTTGTCGGTCCTGATCATGATCGTGCCCTCCGGGCTATCATTTGCGCCTTCTGCTTGCGCCAAATTTTTATGTAGGCGCCGGTTTTCAACTTTGGATTGGAGATTTGATCGATCGACATATTCAACAATGCTAAGCCGCCGCCCATAATCGCAATGGCCATACCGGGTACAACCATGTCCCACCAAGCACCGACGATAAAAGCCGAGTTGGACTGCGCCCAATAGAGCATGGTGCCCCAGGTAATCACAGTCGGATCGCCTAGGCCGAGGAATTCCAAGCCGGCTTCGGCCATCAGGGCATAGATACTGGTGCCGACAAAACCACCGACCACGATACTGATCAGGTTCGGTAAAATCTCCACCAAGACAATGCGAGCCTTGCTTTCGCCCATAACCTCGGCTGAGGTGATGAACTCCTTATTGCGGATAGCCATGGTTTGACTGCGGATAATCCGCGCGCCCCACGCCCAGGAAGTCGAACCAATTATTACCGCGATAATCAGAGGCCCCACCTGGCCCAAAAAGGCGGCCAAGATAATTAACAGCGGTAACTGCGGAAAAACCAAGACGATGTTGGTAACCGACATCAAAATTTCATCGACCTTGCCGCCAAAATAGCCGGCACTGATGCCAACGAGCACCGCGATCACGGTGGTCAAGGCCGCCGCGCCGAAGGCTACTGTTAGCGAAATTCGGCCACCGTGCAGGACCTGGCTGAAGACATCCTTGCCCGAACGGGTCGAACCGAAGAGCAGTTCCATGCTGGGCGGCTGATGGCCACGCGCCACTCTCTTAGTGGGCTCGTTTTGGGCAATCAAGGGCGCCGCCAGGCTCATAATAATCAGACTACCCACGATAAAGGTACCCATAATGGCGGTCGGGTTGCCGCGGTAAAAACGGGCAATCGCGGTTAAATATTTTTTCATAACGAGGCCAAACCTATTCGATTGAACCGCCGCGGGTGCAGGCGGTTGGTGTGCGGATTCAGTCACGGACGACTCCTAGTTACGTAAGCGTGGATCGAGCCACAGATACAGTAGGTCGGCAATGAAATTAGCGATGAGTACAAACACCACGATCAATAACAGACAAGCCTGCATGGTCGGATAATCGCGCGACTCAAGGGATTTAAACATCAACAGACCCAGGCCCGGATAGTTAAAGACCGTTTCAATAAAGATGGCCCCGGCCATCACAAAACCAATTTGCATGGAGATACCGGTAACCACCGGCAAAATAGCGTTGCGCGCCGCATAGTGGGTCATGATCCGGCGTGAACTGAGGCCCTTGGCTTTGGCCATGGTAATAAAATCTTCCCCAAGCACGTTGATCATGGCGTTACGCATATTGAAGATCCAAGCGCCAATGCCTCCGAGCACCATCGACACCAGCGGTAACACCCCGTGGTGCAAAATACTGCTGATATAGGTCCAACTAAAGGCCGGATCTAAATCCGGATTGGCGCCATAAGACAGCGGGAACCAACGCAGCGTGAGAGCAAAGAGAAAAAAGATAAACAACGCGGTCACAGCCTGCGGCATGGCGCCGACAAAGGCCCAAAAAGTGGGCATAAAGGAATCGACAAACTTGCCTCGATTGTAGGAAGCATAGGTGCCGATGATGATGCCAATAAACACCGCGATCAACGTTGAAAGCCCGGCTAACCCGACTGTCCAGGGCACCTTGGCGGCCAGCACATCTGTTACCTGCACCGGATATAACATAATCGTAGGACCGAGATCCCAAGTTAAAACACTTTTAATATAGACAAAATATTGTTTCCACAAAGGCCCGTCGACAAAACCAAGCATCTCCTTGTAGGCGGCCAGCGTCTCCGGTGGCATCTTTCCCATCGCACTGGCAAAGAGTGCATCGACCGGGTTGCCCGGCATCAGTCTGGGCATTATAAAATTGAAGGAAATAGCGACGAAGATGGCGGCCAAATAGAAGGCCAGTCGCCTTAAGATGAATCCCATGAATCAAACCTCACAGTCACTGGAGCCCATTGCGGGCTCCATCAGGTTAAAGCGCGCACACCCCGTGTGCCCGCCCAAACGTACTTACTTGCTTACCTAACCTAAAACCGTTCAAACGTCTTACTTAGCATACAACCGTTCAAACATGATCAGCTTACGTGATTCATCATAGAATACGGGCTGAACATATGGGTCATCAGCGTTGGCCCAACCGGCGATGCGGGTCGAGTTATACTGGTACCAGGTCGGGTTGGAGAAGACCGGGATAAAGGGCAGATTTTCACCGGTGAAGGTCATCAGATCCGCCAAGATGTCTGCACGACGGTCGGCATCACTGATCTGACCGTATTCGGTGATCAACGCATCGATAGCCGGTGACGAAACACCGTGGTTGGTGTGCCAAGACTGACCGATACGAGATGACAGGAAGTACTCTCGGTATGCGGCAATCGGATCGACACCGGTAGCTGACCAGTTGATTGATGCTTTGTACGTGCCTTCTTTCAACGCTAGGTCATAGATAGACCAATCGACTGTCTTAGTGTTGGCCTTGATGCCGACTTCAGCCAGGTATTCGGTGATCATCTGTACGGTCTGTACCCAATCGGTCCAGCCATTTACGACTTGAATATCGAAGTCGATCTTGCTGCCGTCTGGATTCTCTAAGAAGCCATCACCATCTATATCTTGGTAACCGGCCTTCTTCAACATCTTCTTCGCACCCTTTGGATCGTAGGAGGCGATGCCGTCGAATTTCTTGTCGACCTTCTTGTTAAAGCTGGCTTTGAAAAACTCACCAATGCCTGTAACGCGCGACTCGGCAGTTGGGTAGCCGTAGGCGGCCAGATCGACAATGGTTGGACGATCCAACGCCATAGAAAAGGCCTTACGGAAGTTGATATCGCTAAACGGCTGCTCACGAGTATTCAAGTACACGTTGATCAGATCGTTTGCTGGATACCAGAAACCGTGTGTTTCAGGATTCTTTTCGACGTAGGTTTTTTCGATATCGGCGATGAAGTTGGAACCCCAATCGATTTCGTCGTTAATCAAGGCCGGCTGTATCTGGGAGTTATCCGAGTACTGGCGGAACTTGATGCAATCTAGGAAGGGTAAGCCCTGATCGGCCTTGTAGTAATGCGGGTTACGACAAATTTCGATCTGGTTGTCGCGTACCTGAGTCACTTCGGTGATCGGACCTGAACCGACTGGCTTGCTGTTTTTAAAGGTGATCTTGTCTTCAACCGACTGCCAGATGTGTTGCGGTACAACGAACAGACTCGGCAAGTACCAATCAACCGTGGTGTCTTTGCGATTAAAGCTGATTAACACCGTGTTGGCGTCGGTGGCCACGACGGACTTGATCACGCCGCTGCCCCATTGGCCGGTGTTATCAAGCTTGGCGTCTTCGCTGCCCAAGTTGAGCGAATAAACGACATCGCTGGCATCGAGAACTTCACCATCTGACCAGGTCAGACCCTTTTTCATATTGATTTGCAGCGACATCAGATCGTCGGCATAGGTGAAACTCTCGGCTAAACGCCAGTTGATTTCACCTTTCAATACGTTGAAAGCCCACAATGGCTCAAACATGGTGCCGCGCACCATATCGATCTGGGCATTGGAGTAGGGATTGAAATCGTCAACAAAGGTGGTCGCGATAATAGGCACCGTGAGGGTACCGCCCTGTTTTTGCATAGTTGCAGCATTCGCCTGCACAACGACGCCTGCCGCCAAGGCCGAAATGGCCAGGATTGAACTCAACTTTTTCATGTGGATCCCCTTTGTTGTTATTTTTGTCTCTTAGAAAGTGCTAAGACGACCGAGTGACTCGATTTAGTGTTGCCCTAGCACCGCAATGGAAGCGGTTTCATGGCAACCCAAAAAAAATGGCAGTCGATGAAAATGCTTAATGTAAGCGCTTTCACAGAGAAAGATAACCAGCTAAGATGCTCACGTCAATCATTAAATAACCCATGAGGAAATCCCGATGCCTTGTTTTGAAACCAGCCTAGGCCGACACCCCCGGCTCACCGAAGTCGCGTTGCCAGACTGGCAGTCGCAGGGCCTCGCGACACCTGCTATCAGCCTCAATCCAGAGGTTCACTATCAACAACACATCGGCCTGGGCGGCGCCTTTACCGAGGCAGCGGCACTGAATTATCAGGCGCTGACGCCAACGGCCAAGCTCGAATTCATGACCGCCTACTTCCATCCAGACCAGGGCAGCGCCTATAACTTCTGCCGAATTCACCTAAACAGCTGCGATTTCGCTCTGGGTAACTGGGCCTGCCAGGATACCCCCGAGGGCGCCTTCTCGATTGCACACTATGAACGCGCCATTCTGCCAATGATTCGAGATGCTCAAGCCATGCTTGGGGCGAAGATCCGGCTTATGGTGTCGCCTTGGAGCCCACCGGCCTATATGAAAACCAATGGCCAAATGAACCTAGGCGGTGAGTTAAAGCCCGAATTTCAGGCGCAATGGGCCAGCCATTATGTGCAGTTTATTCAAGCGTTGCAGGCGCTCGACTTCGATATTTGGGGCCTGTCGGTACAAAATGAACCGGAAGCGACCCAGACTTGGGATTCCTGCCTCTATAGCCCAGAACAGGAACGTGATTTTATTGGCGCGTATCTCGGCCCGGCACTTCATGCAGCCGGCCTGGCCGATATCCGCGTGGTCTGCTGGGATCACAATCGGGACAATCTCTATTTGCGTGCCAGCGTGATCCTATCCGATCCGATTGCCGCGCAATATGTTTGGGGCAGTGGTTTCCACTGGTATATGGACGACTGTTTTGACAATGTCCAGGCGGTGCACGATGCCTTTCCGGACAAGCATTTGATTTTCACCGAAGGCTGCCAGGAAGGTGGCCCACACCATGGCGAATGGGCCGTAGCGGAGCGCTATGGTCGGTCGATCATCAATGATTTCCGCCACTGGACGCGAGGCTGGTTGGACTGGAATCTGCTGTTGGATAATCAGGGCGGCCCAAACCACGTCGGCAACCTGTGCTCTGCGCCGATACTCAGCACGCCAGAGGGCGATCAGTTTGTTATTCAGCCGTCGTTTTACTATCTGCAGCACCTGTCGCCGAGGTTCATTCCCCATGGCAGTGTGCGCATCCTCTCAGCCAGTGCGACCGATAGCCTGTTGACGGTGGCCTTTAGCCGACCCGATGGCCAAATCACCTTGGTGGTGATGAATGACAGCGATCAAGACCGGCCCTGCCATATCCGCTTGCGCGGTCGCACTCTGCCCGGCCTGTGTCCGGCGCACGCCATGCAAACCTACGTGCTCTAGCAAACCCTGGCCAAGCTCAGCGGCCCAGTGCCGCCCCACCTGCTGACGGCACTGGGCCTGTTGGCTTAACAGCAAGTTAAATCCCTCAACCCGTTATCCCCATCCGATCCCCGCAATGCAGGATAAATTAATATTAGGTTGACTGGCTGAGCGTTCTGAAGCAGCCTAGACTGCGGATAGGCCCAACATAAAAACACAAAGGGACAACTCTATGACCATAACGGCTAATATGCATACAGAAATGAATCTTTTACTGCAATACCCCACCGACAGCCTAATGAGCGGCATCAAAATCAATCATGAAGCGGCACTCGATACCGTCGCCGCAGCCAAACGACTCTTCGAGAAAGGCTTTACCGACGCCGAAGACGGCGGTTATTTGACCGATGCCGGCATCGAGCTGGTTGAACACCTGCAAGTGATCAATTCCGCCTTAAAATAGCCACACAGCGCAGGTCTCCTTGCCTCGGCAAGGAGCCTTCGGGTCTCCCATGCAACCCGGCAGAGATAAGCCCAGATCTGGCCAACGTGGCTGCTTCAAACCCGACAATCGCCAGGCATGCGACGCTAAGATAATCTTTGGCTCACCAGCTCGAACACCTGCTCTATTTCATGTCCGTTCCAACAGTATTCGTAATGACCGCACTGCACCGTGTGAGTTAGGGCATTAGGTCGAAACGCGACCACACACTGCCCCCCAGCATCGCGCACACTGGGATAATAGAAACCCGCCGCACCGCCGTTGCGCCGCTGCGCCGCATAGGCCTGACTGGCCGCATACTGGGTTGAGGTGTCGAAGAAGCCGGCGAAGTCAGACGCAAACAAGGACTCCAATGCCGTTTTTGGCGCCAGGCGATTGCTATAACAACGCATTTGCACCGTGCCGGCGGGGTCGTTAGACGCGGACATAAAGCGTTGGCGATGGAAGCGGGTTTCCGCGATGGCGGTGCTTTTTGTTAGCGCCGCGTAATAGGCGCCCCGAGTGGCATCATTGAAGCGATTGTCATGGCCTATATGGGTGAAGGCCGCCATAACCGGGGTCGAGCCGGGGCCAAATATTCGCTCACCCATTGGCACCAGAGCTAAAGCACCGGCCTCATTCAAGAGCCGATCGTTGGTGTCCGATTCCAGCGCCGCCAAGGCCTCAAACTCCGGTCCGGTGGCCCACTCGAACAGGTTCACTGGGGGAAATCGGCTCGGCACCATGCGATACAGGGGTGCCTCGAGCACCACGTTCTCAACCGCGCCAGGCATCGAGCATCCTCCGGGTGTCGGACAGATGACGCAAACTGCCGTCCAATAGATATTGACGCGGGGTCATGCCATTGAAGGGCGGCAAGCTGTTGGCTCGATCGATCCAGCTATAGGCCTGCAATGAGTCGACATAGAGCAGTCTCAGCGCCTTCATGATACCCAGTAAGTAACTCACCCGGTCGAGCTGGTCACGGTTTAATCGGGTCGACTGCAGTGCAACACCCTTTCGATAGGTCGCCCGGGGCATATCGCCCATCAGCACGCGCATCTCCGCCTCGCTAAAGTGAAACCGTTCGGCCAACGCCGGCAGGGCTTTCCAGGCTGCCTGGACCTTGGCGTCGTGAGCCACCTGAGGGGTCAATAGATCGATATGGGTCATATCAAGAATCCTTTGAAATAGACACATATATACATTATGACCACAGGTGTCACTTGTCAAGCGGCCCAAGATAGGGCCCCAGCTGCGCAGCAAGGGCCTATGCTGCGCACACCCGATTAGACCGCACTTGCCCTCCTTCATTAGTAAGGTTTGTAATAAACAACCGTGCGCTCGGTGCCAATTTGTATAAGAATGGCACCTCATTTAGCCTATTGTTGCCGAACATATGAAAGCCGTTTTTTTGGATAGAGGGAGCTTCCCGCCTGAGATCGCTATGGCGCAACCGGTCGGCGTCAGCGATTGGCAGCTGTACCACAACACCCGCGCCGACCAGGTCTTAGAGCGCTGTCGCGATGCCGATATAGTCGTAACCAACAAGGTTTGCCTCGATCAGGCAATCTTAGCCGCCCTGCCCGAGCTGAAATTCATCGCGGTAGCCGCCACCGGCACCAACAACATTGACTTGGACGCCTGCCGGGCGGGCAATGTCCGCGTGGTCAACGCCACCGGCTATGGCACCGCATCGGTCGCTGAGCACGCTCTGCTGTTGATGTTGGCGCTGAGCCGCAAGTTGCCCGCCTATATGGCCGCAAATCAGCAACAACAGTGGGCTCGCAGTGATTTCTTCTGTGATCTGGTCGCCCCGATGCGAACCCTGGATGGCAAGGTATTAACCCTAGTGGGTGCCGGCACGCTGGGTAATGCCGTGGCCGACCGCGCGCGCGCCTTTGGCATGCAGGTAGTGCTCGCTGAACGGCCGCACGCCGAGACGATCCGGCCGGGTTACTGCGCCTTTGAAGCGGCCCTGGCGCAAGGCGACTTCGTGTCGCTGCATTGCCCTCTCACCGACCAGACCCACGAACTGATCAATAGTACGACCCTAGCCCTAATGAAACCGATGGCCATTTTAATTAACACCGGTCGAGGCGCCCTGGTCAATGAAGCCGATCTATTAGCGGCTCTGAGCACTGGCCAACTGGCTGGGGCCGGCCTGGATGTGGCCGCAACCGAACCGCCGGCGGCGGATCAGCTGATCTGGCAATTGGCGGCCCGCGATAATGTGCTCCTCACCCCCCATATAGCATGGGCGGCGGATGAGGCGATGAACAATTTAATAACGCAGATTAATGACAAGATCGGCCAATATATCGCCCACCACCACAACCCGGGCGAACATGCGGCACCGGTTGGGCTTTAGGTGTTGGGCTAGCTGTGAATAGAGCGCCTTATCGAGAGAGGAATCAATCCCCGCCCGATTTAAACGCCCGCATCCAAGTCTTTAGGTGTTGCAGCAACATCAAAGGACCTTCCGGTAATTGCCGCCCCAAGCGCGTAATCATATGGGCCTCACCCGAGGCGAGGATCGGATGCTCGATGGCAATAGCAAAGAGCTGACCGTCTGCCACTTCGCGCGCGACGACAAAGGCCGGCAAAAAAGTCACCCCCATCTTAGAGCGGACAAAGTGGGTCAACACCCCGATGGAGTTGGTAGTGACCTGCGGGCTCAAACGGATCCGTTCCTTAAATTCGACAATCGCCAATAACTGACGGATACCAAACTGCCCGTCCTGCAGGGCATAGGGGTAGCCAATAGCCTCCTGAAAGGTTACCGGCCGGTGCAATAGCAACAGAGGATGGCCCGGTGCGACGATGACGCACAGGGGCTGACAATTTTTTGCCTGGGTGCGAATGCCCGGATGGTTGGGCGGATGAAAGACCAGGCCAACGTGCGCCTGGTCCTCTTCAATCAGCCGCATAACCTTATTAGTGCCACCCGTGGTCACCGACAGCGTCAGGTTGGGGAACCTCCGATTAAATTCGGGCAAGGGGTCTGACATCAGATCACCGACAAACCCTTCGCCCACGGCTAGGTTAATGTGACCGCTTTGCAGCCCGTGCAGGCTATTGAGTTTAGACAGGCATTCTTCCTGATGGGAGCGCAATTCACGATAGTAGGTCAACACCACAGCGCCGGCTTCGGTCACGGTAACACCCGTGCGATGGCGCTCAATCAGCGTCGTCGCCAGTTCTTCTTCCAGCAGGGCAATCTGCCGGCTGACCGCGGAAGGCGAAACATTCAGTTTATCGGCCGCGGCCCGAACGGTGCCCTGCTGCACGGCTTCATATAAATACTTAACCCGCTTCTCATTGATGTCTTTCATCAAGCTCCACTGCACCTAGAACGACCCTATTCAGATCGATGAGGTTAAACGATTAGCTAATTGTCTGTCTAGCAGCTGCCCACGCCGTCCTGCAGTCCGGCGAACTGAGCAAACACTCGGCTTAGATCTCGGGGTAAATTTCAATAATGGTATTGCCGGCATAATGACCGGGAATGCGCACGCCGCCATCGTCGGTGGCCACAAAGGCGACGCCGTTCTTAACCAGCACGGCCTTGGCTTGGTCGAGCGAGGTGGTACTGACCCGGATCGCGACCCCCGAGGGCAACTGGGCATCGGTAACCGCCAGGTCAACGCCGGCAAAACGCTCTTGCGCCTTCGCTCGGGAAAGGACCTCGAATATGCCGCGATCGGTGTGCACGGTTAAATAGCCCTCTTCAAGCGTCACCGCGTTCGCGCCATAGATGCCGATAAAGCGCTCGGCCAAGGCTTCAGGTGCCGGCGCAATATAGCTCACGCCGGTAATGCCATTGGCGCCATTGGCATGGGTCATCCATTCTTTGACCCACACCAGATGGGGCTTATGCTGATGGCAGAAAAAATGGGAAATAGCCGGGACCTGTTCATTAATCAACATCACCAGCGACACCACGGCCTCTTCTTCGCTGCCATCGGGCCGATGAGCCACTCGGCGGAAGTCGACTATGCCCTGGTTATCAACGCCACGCTCGGCCATCAGCTGATGGTCGGCGCGGGCGTCTTCACTGTGTAAGGCCACCAGGGAAATACCTTCCCGGCGGGCCATGGAATTGCTGATAAAACGCCCAAACGCGAAACCCTTCTCGTTGGTGAGGTCCAGCTTGGTGGGGTCGTACACACTGATGACCTCGATGAAATTCTCCGGGAACATCAGCAAATGGTTATCGGTGCCCCAGGGATGGTGATGGCGCGGATTGATAAAAAACCCCAGGCGTGCAAAGTCCTGGCAGGCCTTATCCATATCGCGCACGGCCACTAATGGATGATCAATACCGAGATGATTTTTCATGCTGTGTTCCCCTGGGTGTCTAATTTGTTCGAATGGGCCTGAGCCACGCTGCCAATAACCGTCTGGTGCGCTGCGACCGATTTAACCACAATCGCCCCTGCCCCCACCTTGGCGCCGGCGCCAATTTCAATATTGCCGAGGATGAGTGCGCCGGAGCCGATAAAGGCGCCCTGGCGGACCTTGGGATGACGGTCGCCCGAGCCCTTACCGGTGCCGCCGAGCGTGACGCATTGGAAGATCGTGACATCATCTTCGATCACCGCCGTCTCGCCGACCACGATGCCCACCGCATGGTCGATAAAGATACCCGCGCCGACCTGCGCCGCCGGATGAATATCGACGCCGTAGAGGGTGACCACTCGGCCCTGCATATAGCTGGCCAGCGGCCGATCGCCCTGCTGCCAACAGGCGTGAGCCAAGCGGTAAGACTGCAGCGCCTGATAGCCGCCAAAATGCAGCAATGGCGTATAGTGATCTTTAACCGAGGCATTGCTTTGCAGCTGACAGGACAGGTCTTTCAGGGCGGCCATTTCAATATCAGGGTGATCTGCCATTAGGTCGAGTACTAACAAGTGCCATTGACCGATTTGCGCCTCAGCATCGGACAATTTAGCGGCTAAAATATAGGCCAAGGCCTGGCCAAAGTTCTCGTGCTGGAGAATATTGCGCCGATAAAAATCACTCAGTAGCGGAAATTGGCCCGCGTCACGGGTCGCTTCGGCCCGAATGGTGTGCCACAGTTGTGCCAAGTCGACTGCTCTATGGTAGTCCGTCATGTTCAAACCTCACTCTTAACCTAACCAACCTATCAAACCGCAGTAACAATTCACAGTGACAATTCACAGTGACAAACCACAGTTAAAAACCACAGTACCCCAAGATCGGGCGG
>NZ_CEYAVF010000028.1:41543-47107 GCF_982785585.1 Reinekea sp.
ACAATTCACAGTGACAAACCACAGTTAAAAACCACAGTACCCCAAGATCGGGCGGCCCAAGAACTCGCAGCAGACGCAGGCAAAACATGGATCGATCATTCGACCGAATAGCCAAATTGTGTCGCTGGGTCCCGGGCGGTCTCGACCCATACACTCTTGGTTCGAGTGTATTCCAGCAGCCCTTCATAGCCACTGGAGCGGCCATAGCCGCTTTGGCCAAAGCCTCCAAAGGGCGACATCACATTGATCGCCTTATAGCAGTTAACCCAAAAGGTGCCGGCGTTGACCTGGGCGGCCAGACGATGGGCCCGGCCCACATCGGCGGTCCACACGGCGCCGCCGAGGCCGAACCGGCTGTCATTGGCGATACCAATGGCGTCGTCTTCGTCATCGAAGGGAATCACCGACAGCACCGGACCAAAAATTTCTTCCTGGGCGACGCGCATACGATTGTCGACATCGGCCAAGACAGTGGGTTGGAAAAAATAACCGTTCTGACCACCTGCAACCTGGGCACGTTGGCCGCCGGCCGCAATCACCGCACCGGCTCGCACCCCATCTGCGACCAGCGACTCAACGTGCTTAAACTGGGTTTCATTATTGATCGGGCCAATCAAGGTCTGTTCTGACCAGGGCAGCCCGACCTCTAACTTGCGGGCGGCATTGGCCACCCGCTCGACCACCTGGCTATAGATGCTGCGCTGCACCAGCAGGCGCGAGCCCGATACACAGCTCTGCCCGGCTGCGGCAAACACCGCCGCTTGGGCACCGACCACGGCCCGATCGATGTCGGCATCGGCGAAGACAATATTGGCCGACTTGCCGCCCAGTTCGAGCACGCAAGGGATCACCCGCAGTGCTGCGGCACCGGCGATGGCCGCACCGGTTTTGGGTGAACCGACAAAAATCACCTTGGCCGTGGCGCGGTGGGCGATCGCCGCCGCACCGGTGGTCTGGCCATAGCCATTAATGACATTGACCAGACCGGATGGCACGCCGGCATCCTCAATGAGCTTGGCCAGCACCGTCGACGTGAGCGGAGTCAATTCAGAGGGCTTAAGCATGACGGCATTGCCGGCACAGATTGCCGGGGCAATTTGCCAACCGGCGGTAAAGACCGGGGCGTTCCAGGGGGTGATCTGGGTGACCACACCATAGGGTTCGTGACGGGTATAGTTTAGATGACTGGTCGGCACGGCAATCACCTGGCCGGTCAGCTTGTCGCACCAGCCGGCGTAGTATTCAAACATTTCCGCTACCTTGGTGACCTCAACTCGGCAATCGCGCACCGGCTTGCCGGCCGAGATCGATTCCAGCTGGGCCAGCTGTTCCGTGGCCGCGCGCACCTGCACACTGCAGCTCCACATCAGGCGCGCCCGAGCACTGGCCGCCAGGCCCCACCAGATAATTTGGGCTTTCAGCGCCGCCTCGGCCGCAGCCTCGACCACCGAATCCCCGGCGTCCTTATAGGTCAAAAACACCTCAGCGGTCGCGGGATTGATCAGGTTGATGGACGCACCCGTACCCGGCACCAGTTCACCGCCAATCCAACTGCCAAATTCAGCGTCGATGGTAAAAAACGTGGCCAGCAAGGCCGCTACTTCTGCGCGGCCAGAGTGTGTCAGCACAATACTCATAGCAGATCCCCTGGCGCGACGGTTTTAACAATGCAGTTGAAGTCATCCTGATCCGCAAGAGTCGCCTCGCTGGCCGCCCACTGCGCGCCAACCAATTGGGCTAGGGGCAGCTCCAAGCCAGTCTGTTCAATCAGTTCCAGCGCCAAGCGCAAGTCTTTGCGCATCAGTTGCATGGTAAAGCCAGAATCGAAGCCCTCGTTGAGGATCCAGCGCGGAAAATTGACCTCGCTGATGGCACTGCGACCGGAGCCGGCGTTTAGGCCGTCCAATAAGGCCGCGGGATCCAGCCCCGCCTTGCGCCCGAGCGCGACGGCTTCGGCGGTACTGACCAGATGGGCAGCACAGAGCAGGTTATTGATCAGCTTGGCCGCATGACCGTTGCCCGACGGACCGAGGTGGACCACCTTTGAGCTCAGCGCATCGAGAAAGGGTTGAGCGCGCACCAGATCGGCCTCAACGCCACCCACTAGCATTACCATGGTGCCGCCTGCGGCACCGGCGGGGCCACCACTGACCGGTGCATCGAGTAGCGCCAGACCTCGCTCGGCCAGGCTTTTAGCCAGGGACCGGGTGACATCGGGCTCAGAGGTCGAGGTATCAATCACCAGGGTATGGGCTTGGGCACAGTTCAGCACACCCTGTTCACCCAACAACACCTCTTGCACCTGCTTAGCCGCCGGAAGTGACAGCAGAATCACATCGACCTGCTCGCACAGGGCGGCAATGCTCTCGACCACCGCCACACCCAGCGCGCGCGCCGAGGCCTGTTGGGCCACACCCAGATCGGTCCCGTAAACCTTGAAACCGTTACGCAGCAGTGTCTGGCACATACCGTTGCCCATGTTGCCCAGGCCTATAACACCTATTGTTTGTTGACTCATCTGGTATTGCCTCCGCTGATGTGCGCTGTTGATACCCCAAACAGCCTGTTGATCTCATTCTCGACCAAACAATGTTTAAGAACAACGCTACAGCAATAGCGTTCTGTTGCTTTTTTAGCAACAGTAATCATGGAATAGGCAGGTTGGGTTTACGTCAAGTGACTGGAATTGGCAGATTGGGGCGAGACTCGAACTTGAACGGTTGTGGTCAGGCAAGGTTCTATGCCCCTCACCCTGGCCTTCTAGTCGATTAGATGTAGGGCTCGACCGAGTCCCCATACAGGGTATACCCGGCGGCACCCAGCTCCGAGTCCATGCGTTCAACCCGCATCAGCCCGTTGACATAGACTGGGTAGTATATGTCATCAATCTGCACACCCTCCTGCAAAATAACATAGACAATCTGATTAGGTGGCGGTGGCGGGCTGTGAATACAGGCACCATAGTAAGGCACTAACAAAAAGTGGGTTATTTTGTCGCCGTCAAACTCCAATGGCACCACGAAACCGGGGATCTTAATCCGCGTTTCATTGTATTCCTTGGTCACGGGTGCATTGTCTTGCAAGAACTGTAATTGGGCATACAGCGCATCGGCTTCGGCACCGCCACTTTGCAGAATCTCGCTATCGTATTGCTCGATCAGGTTATTTTGCAGCGCTTCCAAATCATAGTCGGCAGGAATAAGTTGCTCCCAACTGACCGGAATATAGTCCTGTTGTTTAGCGACGGCGACACCGATAGTAAGGGCCGTTATTGCCAAAAGACACAATGTGACAACACTCAACTTATGCAATTTCTTAAACATTCTGCTTCCTTAGTAAGGGTTGATTTTTAAAGGTTAGCGCTGAGCCCGTCGCTGAGCGATTGTCGATAGGCGCGATAGCCGGGCAAAACACCGAGTACCGTAGCGGTCAACAGAAAACCGAGTAAAATGTATATCATGCTTTCATTCGGCCAACCCACCGTTAGCGCAATGCCATAGTGAGATTGCACATAGGCATTGGCCAACAACATCATAACAGTGTGCAAGATATAGCCCGTAATGAGACCCACTACACCGTAAAAGCCCGACTCAATCATCAGCAACCCAAGCAATGTTTCGCGCCTCGCGCCTAAGGCGCGGAAGATCGCAATCTCCCGGCGTCGCTCGTTCAAGGTGGCAATAATAACGGTGACCATGCCAATTAAACCGGTAATAATCACCATAATCGAAACCGCTAGCAAAGCATTTTCGGCGATCGCAATGAGCTGCCAAAGTTCTTGTAACGCAGCGCCTGGAATGACCGCGAGCAAGGGCTCTGAACTGAAATCGTTGACCAAGCGTTGAAACGAAAACACCTTTAACCGGGACGTCATGCCAAGCAAGAAAACCGTGATTGCCTCGGGCTCGAGGTCCATCGCTAAGGTGTCAGCAACACTGGTAGCCTTACCTTGCCGTTTCACCCCTGATTGCCAATCGACATGCAACGCGGTTATACCTTCCAACGGTATATGCAATGACTTATCGACAGGCGTGCCCGTCGGGACGAGTATGCCTACCACCTTGAACGGTCTATCATCATGTTTTTCGAAGGAGGTACTGCCCGTGCCGTGGCCAACGACGATGTTATCGCCAATATTGTAGTCTAACTGGCTGGCAACTTCGGCCCCCAGAACCACTTCGAAGACATCATTAAACCAAACGCCCTGTTGCACTTCGATGGCACGCTGGCGGCCATATTGGTAGTGCAGCAAATAATCGTCATTGGTGCCAATCACTCGATAACCGCGATGCGAGTCACCCAGCGAGATTGGAATGGTCCAAGCAATGTCTGGATGGCTTTTTAATTCTTGATAGCTGAGCCAGCTGATATTATTGGTCGCATTGCCCATGCGAAATACCGAATAGAGCAATAAATTCAAACTGCCGGTGCGAGCACCCACAAGTAGGTCAGAACCGGATAGCGTATTGGAAAAACTGTTTCGGGTATCGCTGCGAATGCGGTCAACACTTAATAACAGGCAAACGCTTATCGATACCATGAGCAAGGTCAGCAGAGCTGTTGTTTTGCGATTCCATAAACTCTTTAGGGCTAAATGAGTCCAATTCATAGGTCACTACCTGCTGGAGATGTTTGCAGTGCAAAGGAAGTATCAAAGTACGGCAATAAATTCAGGTCGTGACTGACAAAAACGAGCGAACTGCCAATACTGCTGCACTGATCGACCAACACGGCCATGAAGTTATCGACATTCTTTTGATCGAGTGATGAGGTCGGCTCGTCTGCAATGATTATTTCCGGCGACCCGATCAATGCTCTGGCTGCTGCAACACGTTGTTGTTGACCAACGCTCAAGCGAGAAATTTTTTCTTGAAACAAATTCTCCGGAACTTTCAACTGCGTGAGCCAGTGTTTAGCTTCATCAATTAGGGCTATTGAATGACGTGAATGTCCACGTCTGCGTAGTGCGGATATTTTGATCGGCAGCAATACATTCTCCAGGACCGATAAATACGGCAATAAATTAAATTGCTGGAAAATATAGCCTAGGTGATCGGATCGAATTCGGTCCCGTTTACGATTACTGAGGCTAGAAAAGGGTTGGCCAAGTAGTTTGACCTCACCGCGTTGCGCGACCAGCACACCACTGAGGATATTCAACAAGGTGCTCTTACCGCTGCCGCTGGCTCCGTGAATAAACAGGGATTTACCGAGCGGTAGCGACAGCGATGGGATATCGAGCGTTGCGGGCGTGTTCTTTTGCCATGAAAAGGCAAGATCACACAGTTCAAAAGCATAGGCTGATGTCATTAATAACTTCGGGGAGCTATGCTCCCCGCCTCTTAATAATTAAAATGAAATGACAGAGTTTCCAGGTGACAATTCAATAGAACCTTGGCCAGCGTCCATTATGAAATCTACGTCTAAATCGGTAAGGTTTTCAAAGTACGAAAACAGCGGGAACTCCACCTTACGCACTAGCAGCGGGTTCTCGCAGCTATAAGTCCAGCTTGCTTCGATATCTGAATGACCGGAGTCATTTTCGTGGTCATTTTCGTGGTCAT
>NZ_CEYAVF010000028.1:47207-49697 GCF_982785585.1 Reinekea sp.
GGGGAGTCTAACTCCATCTGAATCAACTTGCCTTGCTGTGCCATGCCTAGCATCGCCGCACCGTGTTCATGCGCATCGTGTTGACGGTTTTCTTCCGCATTGAGGGGATTAATACTAACGGCAACGAGGGCCGTGCTTAAGAATAGTCGTTTCATTTTCTAGCCTATTTTTTGCTATTGACAACTCACTACGCTGCGTCAATAACACAGCCTAAAGATGTCCATAGGAGTTCATTTACGATCTGTTGTCATCGATGGGTGATGCGATTAATCGGAACTGTTGCTTAGGCTTTAAATGGCGGTGCGCGGATGGGCGTGGCGAGATTGGTAGTGAAGGTCACAACGTGGCGATCACGCTGAGTATTTATGCACCGAGAGGGGCTTGGCGCAAACACCGCATAACCATTGTTTGGTAAAGCGACGGTGTGAATGGCGTGAAAGGCTTCGCAGTTTGTTATGCTGGTTTCTTGATCGTCATGGGTCTGACTGGACTCATGCAAAGAGGCCATTTCGTGATGGTCATGTATATGACCGAGCTCGTGCACAGACGCTCTTTCGTGTTTGTCTTGTATATGACCGAGCTGATGCACAGGCACCATGATGTTGTTCGACATAAAAACGCCAAACATCAACATAAAGACTAAGGTGCGAAAATGGGCCGTCATTTACTGCAGTCGTCAACAAAATAGAGGCTGAGTACATTACTATGATGAAATCGAAAAAGAAAGTCTCGTTCGGCAATCCTGGGCTATATATCGGACCCATTCCAGATTTGAGCATTTTACCTACAGGTGGCGCCTGGAGAGCAAAAATGCACCCGTCAAGTTTTACCAACCAGCTCACTGTATCGTAAAAATTCGACCTTTTTCCCGCCTAATACTGTCAAGTTTCTTTACATTTCGCCCCGGCTCGAAATAGCATTACCAGCTGACGGGGACGTATTTCTGCCCCTCTAACCTTTCAGCGTCTCCCGCCTTTCACACCAGACTCGGCAGTAATCCGTATAGGGTTCAGGGCCTCTTAACTTCATCAATTCGCTTCGCATGAGGTAATCCCATGAACAGTCAAAAACACCTTAGATCTATCGGTAAGATGTTCCTTTTGTTACTCAGTGGCGTATTTCTCACTCTCGCCAACCTCTCAAACTTACCCAATCCACTTAACTCTGTGCCGCCGTTTAGGCTGGGCCAACTGCTGTCCACGGCAAGCGCCGAGGTCGCCACTGGGTTTCCGGCGGTATTCGATGATTTAGTGACCCAGGGAGAAGACTTATTCTTCAACGAGACCTTCGCCGGCAATGGCCGGACCTGCGGCACCTGTCATCCGGCCACCGAAAACTTCACCCTTACGGCCGACTTTATTGCCACCCTGGCTCCCGACGATCCGCTCTTCGTCGCCGAATTCATCCCGGCGCTGATGTTTGGGGCACCGGAAAATCTGGATGCCCTGGGCAGGCCGCAGCGCTTTGAGAATCCTGCGCTGATGCGCGCCTTTGGCTTAATTACCGAAAATCAGGATGGCATGGGTGATATGGAGAGGCGCTTCAACATGCGTTCCATTCCCCACAACATTGGCCTCAGCGCGTCCATCGTGACCCCCGCAGACGGTCTCACCCCGCCCGATGACCGGACCGGCTGGTCCGGAGATGGCGCGCCCATTGGCACCATAAACGGCATCCCGGCCACAGGTCGGTTAGAAGATTTTTTACTCGGGGCCATAGTGCAACACTACCCGCTCACCCTAGGGCGCAGCTTTACCGGCCCCGAGCCGGATTTTCGCAGCCCAACCCAGGCCGAACTCGATGCCTTGACGGCCTTCTTACTCGACCTGGGTCGGCAACAGGATCCGGTCTTGTTGGCCGGTGCCGCCGATGAATTGATCCTCAAAGATGCTGGTGCAGAGGCCGGCAAGGTGTTATTTCGCGATGGCGTCGCGGGCGGCACTACAAGCTGCGCGGCCTGCCATATCAATGCCGGGGCCAATGCCGATGTAACCGGCAGCACGCCGGCGAATCGCAATTTCGATACCGGCATTGAACAATTTTTACAAAACCGGCTGAATGACCCGGCGGTGACCGTGGTGGGTGAACTGCGTCCCGTCGATGGTGGTTTTGGCACCAATCCTGCCGGTGACTTCACCACCCTGCTCGCCCAGCCGGGCTTCGAGAATGAGAATTTCGGCGACCTGACCTTTAATACACCCAGTGTAATCGAAGCGGCCGACACGCCACCTTTCTTCCACAACAATGCGATTGCCACCTTGGAGGACAGTATTCGATTTTACAATTCCATTGAGTTCCAGCAGGCCAGCGATACGGCTATTCCCTTTAATGAGGTACAGGTCGCCCAGGTCGCCAATTTCTTGCGCGTGATCAACGCACTCGACAATATCGACAACCGGATCCTACGCCAAGCCGATCGGGCCTTGCTGGCCTTGGCGCACCAACCGACCCCCAATGCGGTTATCGACCGTATTCTATTGATTATGATCA
>NZ_CEYAVF010000029.1:0-1926 GCF_982785585.1 Reinekea sp.
GCACCTTCCGGCCGCGAATCGTCGCACCGCCGCTACCAATTAAGACCCGACGTTACTCGCGCTATTTATCGCGACCTTTTGTGTTGTGATCACAACATTTTTTTCGTTTTTGGGGAAGGGAGCATAAATACAGGTAAATTAACCGGCTCATCACGCATAACCCATGCTTACTATTCGCCATAGTTGTTTTAGTATTGTAGTGGTAGGTGCTACTTACCATTGTGTAGATTGTTAATGATAGGCTTAAAGTGGAGGCGCTTTGAATATTGGAGAGTCGAGTCGACGGAAGGGTTCTTATCGAAATAATAATCAAAAGAGGTGCATCAATCCTCCTCTGGTTTGCCATAAAAATAAACATTAACGTTGTTGCCGATGCAGTGACTATTGAAGGTTGGGTGCTGTGATTATTTACTGCAACCTAAGTAAAATATCAACCACAGCATTTTTTATATTTCTTGCCGCTATCGCATGAACAAGGATCATTGCGGTTAGGAGTTTTGGCGGCCTTGCTGGTGATCAATTTATTTACTATAGCGTCAAGCTCACTGATGTTTTCGTCTACTGCGTTATCTACCGAAATATTAGCAAATGCTTCATTGTCAGCAACTAGCTTTTCTAGTTCACTTTTTCTCTCATCGCTATTCACCACAAGTGTTAGTGGATTTTTCGCTGTGCCAAGCTTAGCGGTGCGCTCAAAATTATCACCCGATTTTACATAATTTTCTCTGGTATGGATGCGCCCTTTATAATAAAGATCGTGCATGGTGTTGCTCCGCTAATTAAGTGCGTAATTTAAGCGCGGGATTATAACGGAATATTTTAGATAGTCGACGAAAATTAACACATTCAGTCGTTATTAATGAAAATAACCCTAACCTGTAGATATTTGAACTAAGTGTTCGGTATTCATTGGGTGTATTGCTGATTATTGGTATAGGGGGGGGTGTGGGCAAGTATGTGCGCGTTTGCAGTTAGGGTTTTTCGAGTATTTTGCTAATCTTTATTGTTAAAAATAAAAATAATTTTTAACGGCAATAGTTATTTATTTTAACAAGTGGAGTCGGCGAAAATGGCAGAAATATTAAATCGCTTAAGGCGGTCATAAGTTCCTCTATCGGTCATTTTAATTCTTAATCAATATCGACGCCTTTTTTTCAAAAGGCGCCTAAGGCGAGCAAGTCAGGGCGCTCAAATTTAAGAAATAAAATGTGCGCCCTGTTTCTTATTTATCAGAAAAAACCAGATTTAAAACCATTGCCAGCGGCCGATCGATTGGTTCTGAAAACAACGCTCAGTAGATCGATACTGCTTATTAATGCACAACCTAGTATCGCCTTTACTTATTCAATCGCTCAGTAAGGTCTTGCCAGGCTATTTGGATCGCACTTGAGTCTCCCCGACTCAAGGCAACCATATATACTGCACCAGAATAGCCGGGTCGTTTCTAAACTGGGCTAATAGGTCTGCTAAATCCTGGCCGGTTAGCGTTGTATCTGGATCAAAAGGCTTGATCACATCGCTGACTGACCGTTCAAACTCCTCGGCGCGTGCCAGTAGCAGTGCTTGATTCTCAGTGGACTCTATAAAGGTGGCTGAGTCGGCATGGATTGTTTGCATCCAACCTTGGATCGTTGCGCTGTCTGGGGGCTGTTGGATCAGAGCGTCGAGTAGCGACTGCACTGCAGCAACATAGTCTTCAACCTGTTCCGGTGCGACATCGGAGGCGATAACCAAGCTGTAAACTGGCCAATCCAGAGAGTCAGCCTTTAACCAGTTATTGATGGCGTAGACTAAGCCCAGTTCCTCGCGCAGATTTTGAAATAGGGCCTCGCTGAGCCAGTTATTTAACAGCGGATGCCATTCATTCTGAGCAACTTGGATGGCGCCTCTGGGCAGTTGAAAACGAAGCGTAACCTGTGCCTGCTG